>NZ_JBHYWP010000105.1:8080-28179 GCF_042751845.1 Streptomyces sp. NPDC059398
ACCCCGGCTGGCGGGGGGGCCGGGCGGCCCCGTCTCCGGGCCCCGGCGGGCCGTGGGCGCCCGCGCCACCGGGCCGGGGGGGCCGCGGGCCGCACGGGAGGCCCTGCGGTGCTTGAAGGCAGGCGGCACCTTGACCACCGGCCCTACGCCTGGTCGTAGGCGGCGGCGCGGATCGCGGCCAGATCGAGCTTCTTCATGCCGAACACGGCCCGCATCGCCCGCTCGCCGCGCGCCGGGTCGGGGTCGGTCAGGATCTCGTGCATCCCGCTGGGAGCGACCTGCCAGGACACGCCGTACTTGTCCTTCAGCCAGCCGCACGGCCCTTCCTGGCCGCCCTCGCTCAGCTTGGCCCAGTAGTAGTCGATCTCGTCCTGATCGGCGCAGTTGACCATCAGTGAGACTGCTTCGCTGAAGGTGAACTGGGGACCGCCGTTGATCGCGGTGTACTCCTGGCCGTCCAGGACGAAATCGACGGTCAGTACGGTGCCCGCGGGTCGCGGGCCTGCCGCCGTGTAGTGCGTGACGGACTTGATCTCCGAGCGGGGGAACACCGACACGTAGAACGCGGCGGCCTCCTCGCTCTCGGTGTCGAACCAGAGATTCGGGGTGATCCGGGGCATGGGAGTCTCCTGCGGTGGTCGTGTGTCCGCTTCCGTATCTGTACCGACTCCCGTGCGGGCCCGGACTCATCGCAGCGGCTCAGATCTGTACGTGTGACTCCTCTGGCAGCCAGGTGAGGACGAGAGCGCCCGCGGCGACGACCAGACCGGCCAGCACCAGCATGCTCGTGCCGAGAGAGTCCGTGAAGGCGGTGATCACGGCCCGGTGCAGCTGCGGACCGGCGGCCATGGCCTCCGCTCCGGCCACGGTGGTGGGCGCGTCCGGGCCCCGCAGCCCGGCCGGCAGCCTCGCTGTGAAACCCGCGGTGATCAGGGTGCCGGTGAGCGCCACCCCGAGCGCGCTGCCCAGTTCGCGGGTCAGGCTCTGCAGCCCGGAGCCGAGACCCGCCCGGTCCGGCGGCAGGGCCGACATCAGGGTCTCGGAGAGCAGCGGCGTGGCCAGCCCGCACCCGGCCGCGGTCAGCCCCGCCCCGAGTGCGTACACCGGGTAAGGGGTGTCGGGACCGACCCGCGAGACGGTGCACAGGCCGCAGGCCAGAACGAGCAGTCCGAGGCTGATGACGGTGCGGCTCTGCAGCCGGAGCCGGAGCACCGTCGTGCAGCGCGGGGCGAGCAGCAGGGCGGCGGCCATGGGCAGCAGCCGGATCCCGGCCCCCAGCGCGGAGTAGCCCTTGACGTACTGGAGGTACTGGCCGTTCAGATAGAACAGCCCGAACATGCCGAGGAAGACGGAGACCATGCCCACGGCGCCCGCCCGGACGGCCGGGCCGGCCAGCAGCCGGGGGTCGAGGATCGGGTGTTCCTCGCGCAGTGCGTGGACGGTCCAGAGGGTCAGCAGGAGGACGGCGGCTGCGAAGGCACCCAGGACCTGTGCGCTGCCCCAGTCCTGTTCAGGTCCGGAGACGACGGCGAAGAGCAGGGCCAGGAAGCCGAGGGTCAGCAGCAGCGCGCTGACCGGGCCGACCGGCCGGGTGTGGCGGGGAGGTGCGGGGGCGACGAGCGCGGCCAGCAGCAGGGCCGCGAGGGCCAGGGGAGCCGCGTACAGGAAGAGGGAGCGCCAGGACCCGCCCTGGATCGCCGCGCCGCCGCCGACGTTCCCGAGCACGGCGGCGAGCCCCGTCATGGACGCCCACAGGGCGATGAGCCGCGACCGCCGGCCGTCGGGGGCGCCGGTGACCATGAGCGCCAGGGTGGTGGGCAGGACCGCCGCGGCCCCCACCCCGCTGACCATCCGCCCGGCGATCAGCACGCCCACATCGGGCGCCGCGGCGGCGAGCACGCACCCGAGAGCGAAGAGGACCAGGCCGGTGAGGAGCACACCCTTGCGGCCCATACGGTCGGCCACCGCCCCCGCGGGTACGACCAGACAGGCGAAGACCGCCACATACCCGTCGACCACCCAGAGCACGGCCGCCGCGGACGGGTGGAGCGAACTCGCCGACAGTGAGGGGATCGCCAGATTGACGGCCGAGACCATGCCCACCACCAGGGTGACGCACAGGCACATGACGACAACGGCCGCGCGCGATCCGGCCGTGCGGCGGCTGTCCGTGCGGCGGCTGTCCGTACGGCTCTCCGTACGGCCGGACGAGGGCGGGGACTGGGGCCGGACAGGCTCTGGAACGGCCGGGCGACGGGGCAAGGGACCCTCCTGGTCGGCGGGCGCGTCGAGCACACCCTCGGTCGGGGTGGAGCGGGCAGGGGAGAGGGGTGCGGAAGCGGACGCGTCAGCCGGCGGCCGGTGCGGTGCGGTGCAGATCGGCCCGGAGCGTGAGCCGGTCGCCGCGTACGGAGAGGAATTCCAGGTCGACGGGGCGGCCGTCCGCGAGCCTGCTGAGGCGCTCCACGGCGAACAGGGCGGTCCCCGCGGGCGCCGCCAGGATCCGGGCGGTGTGGGGATCGGCGTTCACGGCCTGGACCGTCACCTCCGCGGCCCCCAGCCGCTGCCCGCAGGACTGCTCGATGAGCGCGAAGACGTCCTGGTTCTCCAGATCGAGGTCCAGCAGGGGCAGCCCGATGTCGACCGGGAGATAGGTGAGGTCCAGGGAGAGCGGGGCGCCGTCCAGCCGCCGCAGGCGCTCAAGGCGGACTACCGGTTCGCCGTCGGCCACCGCGAGCCGCCGGGCGACCTGCGCGGGCGGGACGAGCGTGCCCGCGGCCCGCACCTCGTTGTCGACCGTGCCGTGCGACTTCAGCGTCTCGGCCAGCCCGGCCAGCCGTTCCAGCGGATGCGAGTGCTTGCGGTTGAGCAGGACCGTTCCCACACCCCGCCTGCGCTCGACAAGGCCCTCGTCCCGCAGGATCAGCAGCGCCTGGCGGACCGTGTTGCGGGAGACCGCGAAGTCCTTCGAGAGCAGGCGTTCGTCCGGCAGGAAACCGGTGGGGTACAGCCCGGCGGCGGCCTGCTGCCGCAGCACCTCGGCCACATTGCGGGCCCGGTCGGCGCGCCGTGCGGGAGAGGGTTCCGGAGAGCCCGGCGGTGTGTGTTCCATGGTCGCCGCTCCGTCCCTGCCGTACGCCGCCGCCCGGGGGCGCGACCCGGTGATGCCGTTCACCACCGGTCGCCCAAGGTACGTCCAGCATATTTCGCCTTTGTTACGCCACCAGCTTTGACCTGCGGTGATGCCTGGACCTGGGGTGATGGGCGGCAGGGGAGAGGATCCGCCACCGGCGGCGCCCACGGGACTGCTCCCTGACCGCTCCCGGACCGCTCCGATGCCGCTCCGATGCCGGGCCGGGGACCGCGCAGAGCCGGGCCGCGGACGGCCTGGGTCCGGGTCAGGGCGGAAGTGGCTTGTTCAGGTCAGTTCTGATTCCACCGCGGAGATCGGCCGTTAAGAATCAAGGCCGTGTCCCTTGTAATCACTTACCGCCCGCGCATCAATGAACAACGGCATCCGACGGCCCGTCAGATGAAACATTCTCTCTCCGGAAATGTTCTGAGAGCTGCCAGGAAATCGGCAGACGACCCGGGGGAGAAAGGGGCGGGTACCGGTGCGCTCGAAAGGTCAGTTGACGCGAAGGAAGGAACACTTCATGAGACACGGAAGCAGAAGCAGCAGAGCCGCCCTGCGCGCCGCGGTCGCTGTGGGAGCGGCGGCGGTGGTGGGCCTCGGCTTCACCTCGTCGGCATCAGCGGTGACGCCGCAGACTGTGACGGCGACGTACAACTGCGGTGTCTGGGGCGGCGGTTCGGCCACCCTGACCGCCACCCAGAGCGGCACGGCGGCGACGATCACGCTGACCTCGGCAGTGACCACGCCCGTCCACGTCGCCAAGGACTCCATGACCGCGAAACTCACCCTCGCGAAGAACGGCAGCGGCACCACGGTGTTCTCCGGCACGAAGAACCCCGACCTCGCGGCCGGTTCGGCCGTCACCATCGGCCCGCTGACCGGGAAGGTCGCAGCGGGCGACCACCTCGACTCGTACACCGGCGGTACGGCGCTTTCGATGACCATCTTCGGTGTGGCGGTCAACTGCACGGCCACGACGGCGCAGTCGCCGGGGCCGTTCGTTTTCTGAGACAGCTGAATCAGTGTCCGAGCGCATGAGCAGGCTCCTGTGGGAACGCTCAGGATCCCGCGAACCGCCTGCCATTCCGCACCGCGCTCGGTGCGTCAGGAATTCACTCATGGCTCTGCTGTCCGATTCCCTCCCCGTACCCGGAAGAGGCGAATACGGCGCAGTTGTCCAGGCGCTCACCGTCTTCCGTACGGGTTCGATCAGTGCGCGGCTTCGGTAGTACGTTTCCGTGGAACCCGGCCCTCCGGGCCGGCCCGCCGTACTCGCCGCTCTCACGGAGTCCCTGTGCCCCTTCAGCTGCCCAGCCGCGCGACCATTCTCTTCCAGGGCGACAGCATCACCAACGCGGACCGCGTGGTCCACTCCACTGACGAACTCGGCCATGGCTACGCCGGAATGAGCGCCGACCTGCTGCGGACGGCCCGCCCGGACAGCGAATTCACCTTCGTCAACCGGGGTATCGGCGGAGACCGCGTCGCCGATCTGCGCGCCCGCTGGCACAAGGACGCCGTGGCGCTCGCCCCCGACCTGCTGTCCGTCATGATCGGGGTCAACGACACCTGGCGCCGGTACGACGCGGGCAGCCCCACCACCGTCGACGCGTACGAGAAGGACTACCGCCACATCCTGACCCGCATCAGGGACAGCTGCGGAGCCCGGCTTCTCCTGGTCGAACCCTTCCTGGTCCCCGTGCACCCCGAACAGTGGGCCTGGCGGGAGGATCTCGACCCGCGGATCCACGTGGTGCGCAGGCTCGCCGAAGAGTTCGACGCCGCGCTGCTCGCGGCTGACGGGCTGCTCAACCAGGCGGCCCGCAGCGCGGGCGGCGCCGCGCACGTCGCCGGGGACGGAGTGCACCCCACGCCCTTCGGCCACCGTGTGCTGGCCCGCGCGTGGGTGGACCTGGTGACCGGTGGGGCCGTGCCGGGAGGCGGCGTTCCGGACAGCGCCCTCGCGCTCGGCGCGACCCCCGGCCGGGACGACTGACGCCCACCGGGCACCCCCCGCCCACAGGCTGACCGGCCACCGAGCACCCCGGTCCACCGGCCGACCGGCCCCTCGAACGGCCGACCGCACAGTGGCGCGAATGTGCGGGTACGGGCGGTGCCCGTGGTTACAGTGTGGCGCTCTGGGCATCCGTAGATCACGCAGCCAGGCGAGGAGACGTGTCACGTGCCGGAGAACGAGCCGTCCGAGTTACGTTCCGTCCCGGAGGCGCTCTCCCAGGAACACCGGCTCCGCAAGGACCTCGGGTTCTGGGGTCTGACCTCCATCGGGTTCTCCAACATCCTCGGTTCCGGCTGGCTGTTCGCCGCCCTCTACGCCGCCCAGACCGCCGGCCCGGCCGCCCTGCTGTCCTGGATCGCCGCCGGCGCGCTGTGCGCTCTGGTCGCGCTGGTGATGGTGGAGCTCGGGGCGACCCGTCCGGAGGGCGGCGGCACCGTGCGCTGGCCGCTGTACGCCAGCGGACGGCTGGTCGGCACCGTGGTCGGCTGGTCCGTCCTGCTGTCGATCGGCGGTACGGCAGCTGAGATCAGCGCCATCATGCAGTACGCGGCGCACTACGTGCCCGGTCTCTACAGCGGAGGCAGACTCACCGCGACCGGCTTCGGCGCGGCCGCCGCGCTGAGTGTGCTGCTGTTCGCGCTCAACTGGTTCGCGGTACGCCTGTTCGCACGGGTGAACAACCTGGTGTCGCTGCTCAAGGTCGTCATCCCCGTCGTCACCGTGATCGCCCTCTTCCTCTCGGGCACCCACTCCGGCCGCCTCACCGACCACGGCGGCTTCGCACCGTACGGCTACGCCGCCTGTCTCACCGCCCTCGCGGGCGGCGGCATCATCTACTCCGTCAACGGCTTCCAGTCACCCCTCGACTTCTCCGGTGAGGCCCGCAACCCGCGCAGGACCGTGCCCGCCGCCGTACTCACCGGGATCGCACTCGCCGTCGTGGTCTACCTCGCGCTCCAGCTGGCGTTCCTCTTCACCGTCCCGGACTCCCTGCTGGGACACGGCTGGCGCGGTGTCAACTTCGAGTCGCCGTTCGGCCAGCTCGCCCTGGTGCTCAACCTGCACTGGCTCGCGACCCTCCTCTACGCGGACGCGGTGCTCTCGCCGGGCGGCTCGGCGTACGTCGGTGTGGCCATCGACGCCCGCCACACCTACGCGCTGGCCAAGAACGGCCTGCTGCCCCGCTTCTTCATGCGGATCGACCCCCGCTCCGGAGTGGCGCACCGGGCGCTGCTGCTCAACCTCGCGGTCATCATCGTCTTCATGCTGCCGTTCGGCGGCTGGCAGGACATCGTCAGCGTCATGGGCGACATGTATCTGCTCATCTACGCGGCGTCGGCGGTCGCCGCCGCGGTGTTCCGGGCGCACGACCGGGAGCGCGGAGTGCTGAGGGCCGACGGTCGGGTACCCGGAGTGCGCTGGATCGCGCCCGTCAGTTTCATGGTGGCGGGTGAGTTCGTCTTCTGGTCGGGCTGGCACAACCTGCGGCTCGCGCTGCCGATGGTCCTGATAGGCGTTCCGCTGTTCCTGATCCTGCGGCGGGGCTCCGGCGGGCCGCCCCCGCGCGACGAGCTGCGGCACGGCGCCTGGCTGGTCTTCTATCTGGCCGCGCTGACCCTGCTGTCCTGGCTGGGAAGTTTCGGCGGTTCGGCCAGGCTGCCCGCCCCGTACGACTCGGCGGTGGTGGCCGCCGTCTCGCTGGCGGTCTTCGGCTGGGCGGTCCGCTCAGGCGCCGGGCACCTCAGGGCGCACCCGCGGACCGAGCCCGGGAGCACCCCCGGACTGCCCGATCCCAGCCGCCCCTGACCTGCTCGGATCCCGGAGAACCGGGCCATGCGATGCTGGGGGGCGACACCGGACCCGGGCCGGAGAACAGGGGAGTACGGCAGCGCGATGGCAGCAACACGGCGGACACGGACCGGAACCTGGGACCGCTACGCGGCATCCGACCCGGGATTCCTGCGACTGATGGCGGGGCTGCGGACCGTCGCGGCGATCGGGCTCGCGCTCATCGTGCTCTCGCTCTTCCACACGCCCGTTCCGCTCCTGGTCGCCGGGGCGATGGCCGCCATGGTCTCCACCTTCGCGATCAGGGAGAAGGACGTACGCGGGCAGGCCATCACCCTCGGATTCGGCCTCCCCGTCGCCCTCGCCTCGATGTCGCTGGGGGCGTTGCTCAACGCCCGCATCATCACCGGTGACATCTTCTTCGTCGTGCTGATCTTCGGCGCCGTCTACTCACGCCGCTTCGGCGACCGGGGCACGGCGCTCGGCCTGATCGGTTTCCAGGTCTACTTCGTCTCACTGTTCGTGCACGCCACGGTCGCCACCCTGCCCCAGCTGTATCTGACGCTGACCATCGCCTTCGTGAGCAGTGCCGTCGTACGGTTCGCCGTCGTGCCCGAGACTCCCGAGCGCACCCTGGGCCGGCTGCGGGAAGCCTTCAGAGCCCGGCTCGCACAGCTGGTGGCCACCCAGATAGAAGTGCTCGACGCCACCCCCGGACAGCTCGACAAGGTCCTCGACGATCTGCGCGGCCGTACCGCCCGGCTCCACCAGACGGCCCTCATGATCCAGGGCCAGCTGGAGACCGGCACCCGTGACCCGGCATCGGCCGCACTGGTCCAGCGCAGGATCGCGGACGCCGAGATCGCCGCCGAGCGCCTCGGTATGCTGCTCCTCAACGCCCGCACGGCGGAGCGCGCCGACACCCTCACCCTGCATCTGCCGAACGCACGGATCCCGGCCGCCCCGGGCAGCGGACAGTCCGGCGCCCCGGGCATCGGCGGTACGGACGAGATCACCGCCCTGCTGCGCCGGGACCTCAACGCGCTGCATCTGGTGGTGACCCGGCTCTCCCCCGACGAGCGCGGCACGGCCCTGGCCCATCTGCGCAACAGGCTGCTCGGCTACCGGGACGAGGAGAATCTGCCGCGGGCCTCACTCGCCGTACAGGACGTGTTCCGCGGCCTCGGTGAGGCAGCGCGCTCCGTGCTCGGGCTGCGGCTCGCGCTGGACGGACCGCAGGACGAGTCGGACGACACCCCCGAGACGACCCGCTCCCGCGAGGAGTTCGAGGCCGAGGACGTGGCCATCACCCGCGCCGAGGAGACCGATGAGGACGAGACCGGGCTCCAGCGGCGCACCACGCGGACGGCGTTCCAGGTCGCGGTCGGCTCGACGCTCGCCATCGTCGGCGGCGAGTTCCTGTCCAGCCAGCGCTGGTACTGGGCGGTGCTGACCTGCTGGGTGGTCTTCCTCAACACCGCGTCCACCGGCGAGATCCTCGTCAAGGGCTACCGGAGGCTGCTCGGCACGGTCCTCGGCGTCGTCGCCGGTGTCGCTCTCGCGGGGCTCGTCGGCAACCACACCTGGACCGCGTTCGCCCTGGTCCTGCTCTTCATCTTCGGGATGTTCTTCACCGCGCCCCTCTCCTACGCGCTGATGTCCTTCTTCGTCACGGCGATGCTGGGACTGCTCTACACCCTCCTCAACACCTACAGCCTCTCCGTCCTGGTGCTGCGGATCGAGGAGACGGCGCTCGGCGCCGCCTGCGGGGTCATCGCGGCCGTACTGGTGCTCCCCGTGCACACCGACCGCCGTACCGACGAGGAACTCGGCACGGTGCTCGACCGGCTGCGGGACGTCGCGTCGGCCGCCGTCTCCCAGCTCAGCGGCGGACCTCCGGCCGACCTCCTGGACATGGCGCGCGATCTGGACACCGCCCTGGACGACCTGCGCCGCTCCACCCAGCCCCTGACGCACCCGATCACCCCGCTGCGGGTGCGCCGGCAGACGGCCCGCTATCTGGTCGCGGTGCTGGAGACCTGTGCGTACCACGCGCGTTCGCTCGCCGCGACGGCCGAGCTCGTGCCCTACAGCAAGACCGTCGCGGCCGACCCGCGGCTGGAGCGGTCCGGTGTCCGGATCGCCCACAACATCGATGTGATCGCGGCGCGGGTGGCGGACGAGAACGCCGGGGGCGAGGTCGAGTCCGGCGCCAGCATCGCCGCCATGCTGGAGAGCAGTTCGTCCGAGGTCCTGCGGTCGGGCACGGTCACCTTCCGCGTGCTGCGGCATCTGCAGCGCCTCGACGAAGGGGTCGTCGGCCTCGCCCGCACCCTCGATGTGCCCATCGCGGCCCGCGAGGAACGCAAGGCGGCCTGAGGCCCCGGCCCGTACGGGAGACCACCACGCGCCCCCTCACAGGGCGCGGCGGCGCACCGGACGACAGGCCGATCGGGTCAGAGCGCGCAGCGGAACCCGCCGTGGCCGGTCGTGCTGTCGGGTGTGTTCGACGTACGGGCGGCCACCCGGTAGCGATTGCAGTACGAACGGTGGCAGAGGTACGAGCCCCCGCGCAGCACCCTGTTCTCCCCGGTGGGCGGGCCGGCGGGATCGGTACGTGTCTCCGGGCGGTCGGCGCTGTGCCAGTCGGCGCTGAAGCGGTCGGCGCACCACTCCCAGACGTTGCCCGAAGTGTTGTGGAGCCCATAGCCGTTCGGGGCGTACGCGGTGGCCGGATCGGTACCGCCGCCGTCGTGACGGGTGTTGCGGAGCGGGAAGTCGCCCTGCCAGATGTTGCAGCGGTTCCTGCCGCGCGGCGTCAGTTCGTCGCCCCACGGGAAGCGGGCGCCCGACAGCCCGCCACGGGCGGCCTTCTCCCACTCGGCCTCGGTGGGCAGCCGTTTGCCGGCCCAGCGGGCGTAGGCGTTGGCGTCGTTCCAGGACATATGGACCACCGGGTGGCCCCGGCGGTCCCCGGCCGACGAGCCCGGGCCCTCGGGCTCGCGCCAGTACGCACCGGCCACCGCCCGCCACCAGGGCGCTCCCGGGACCGTGCCCGGCAGCACCGCATGGCGCGCCTGCGGGGGTACGGAGGCACCGAACACATAGGACCAGCCGATGAGTTCGGCCTCGGTGCGGTATCCGGTGGCTTTCACGAACGCGGCGAACCTGCCGTTGGTGACACAGACCGCGTCGATGTGGAACGCGCCGACGCTCACCTCCCTGACCGGCCCCTCACCGTCGGCGGGGAACGCGTCGGCGTCCTCGCCGCCCATCAGGAACGGTCCCCCCGGTATGGGCACCATGCCGCGCAGCACATCGGCGGGACGGCGCTGGGGGACGGCGAAGTCCGCCGGGGGAGGGGAGGGGACCGTCGCCCCGGCGCCCGGTGCCGTACCCCGCGCGGGTCCGCAGCACGCACTCATCACATACCTTCCGTGTGGTCGGGGCCGGCCGCGGTGGCTGCCGCCCCGGGCCGGCCTGCCACGGTCTCATCCGGCGCGGCCGGGCCCGGAACCGGGCGGCCGAGCAGCTCGTCCACATCCTGTCCTGTGGTGTGCAGCAGCAGAGCCACCCCGCCGAGCGCGGCGGCGTCGGCGCCCAGGTCCGAGCCGCAGACCGTGAGGGTGCGGGGGGCGGAGGGCAGGGACAGGGCGGCGAGCTGCTCCCGGATCGGGGCCAGGACCAGGGCGTCCAGCGCGGCCGGTTCGCCGTAGACCACGATGCATTCGGGGTCGACCTGGGCGGCGAGGGCCGCGAGGACCCGGCCGGCGGTGGTGGCGGCGCCGCGCATCACGGCGGCCACTTCCGGCCGGCCTTCGGCAGCGAGCGCGATCAGCCCGGCCGCGTCCCCGGCCGCCACCCCGCGCTCCGCGCAGGCGGCCAGCAGCGCCGGAATCCTGATGATGCCCTCCAGACAGCCCCGGCCGCCGCAGTGGCAGAGCGGCCCGTCGGGATCACAGCTGGTGTGGCCGATCTCGCCGGCCGCGCCGTGTGCGCCGTGCACCAGCACGCCGTTCACGACGAGCCCGCCACCGACCCAGTCGGACCAGGCGAGGAAGACGGTGTTGTCGCGGCCCCGGGCCGCACCCCAGGTGACCTCGGCCAGGGCGGCGAGGCGTGAGTTGTTCTCGGTGACGACAGGAACACCGAAGCGGCGGCCCAGTGCTGAGGCGACCTGCTGGGCGAACGGCGTCTTGCTGTCCGGGTCGCCGGACGCCGGATCCTGGACGAAACCGGGCAGGCCGAGGCCGATTCCCTCGATGGGCGTGAGGCTGATCCCCTCCCGGCGCACCAGCTCCTCGACTGCCGCGATCGCCTGCGCCGCGCGCTCGTCCGGACCGCTGTCCACGGGCAGCGGGGCGCTGGACCGGCCGACCACCTCATGGGCGCAGTTGGCGATGACCACATGGATCCGGTTGCGCTGGAGGTCGATACCGATCAGCTCGGCGCCGCGGGCGTTGAGCGAGATCTCCAGTGCGGGTCTGCCGCGGCCGCGGGGCAGCGCGGAGTCGGCGGCGGGCTGCTCCATGACTGCCTTGCGCATAAGCAGGTCGGAGACGATCGCGAACAGGGTGGTGCGGGAGAGACCGACTCTGGTCTTGAGCTCGCCGCGGCTGAGTGCGCCGGAGCGGCGCAGCTCACCGAGTACGGCGGCTTCGTTGGCCCTGCGCAAGCGCTGCAGGGCATCGGTCGGTTCTGCCATGGCCGCATGCTCCGCCGTTCATGTTGTTTCTGTCAATGCAGCGGAAGAATTCACACGCACTTAATTCCGAAGGGTTGACCTAAAACCCCGGCATCCCTGCGGTTCCGGTCAGCTGACTGTCGTACAGCACCCGGCCCATGAGAGAGACGGGTCCCAGCTGAGCGAGGGGGCGCGCGCCGTACGCTGCTCGGCCCGGCCGGTTGTCAGTGGTGGCTGAGATGCTGAACCGCATGAACGGACAGACTTGGCGCCGGGTCTACGGCGCGGACCACGACGACCCGGACCCGGGCCCGCGCCCGGGACACGACTACCGGGAGCTGGTGGGCGGACCGCTCGACGGCCTGCTGCTCGACGTCACCGGCTGGCCGGGCCCACGCCTCATGGACGGGGCGGCCCTGGCGACGGAGATAGGCTCCCACGGCCCCGGCGGCCACGCGCGGTACGGCCCGCGCGCGGCCGGGGCGCTGCTGTGGGACTGGCAGGGCGACACTCCCTGACCCGCTGTCAGGGGACGGCGCCGGTGCCTGATCCGGTATCAGGAGACGGCGGCCGGCCGCCGGTACGGGCTGCCGGTATGCTCGGCGGTTATGCGTTCTGGTTCTCGGCGGTACGTCATTCGTGGGCCGCGCCATCGTGGAGGAGGCACTCCGCCATGGGGCGGACGTGACCCTGTTCGGCCGGGGGAGGACCGGCGCCGATCTCTTCCCCGGCACGGCCCGTCTCACCGGCGACCGCGACACAGGGGAGTACGGGGCACTGCGCGACGGCCGCTGGGACGCGGTCGCGGACGTCAGCGGATACGTGCCGCGCCACGTCGGCCAGGCCATGGACACCATCGGGGACCGCTGCGGCCGGTACCTCTTCATCTCCAGCCACGCGGTGTACCAGCGCTCGGGGGTGGGGCCGGGCTCGGACGAGGACACCCCGCGCCGCGCACCCGTACGCCATGTGGACAGCACCGAGTCGCTGGACGACGAGACCTACGGCCCTTCCAAAGTGGCCTGCGAGGACGATGTACTGGCCCGGTACGGCGCCCGCGCGACGCTCGTGCGCCCCGGGAAAGTCGCAGGGCCGCACGACCCATCGGACACCTTCACCTACTGGGTGCGCAGAGCCGCACGCGGCGGACGGATCGCGCTGCCCGCCGACCCGGCGCAGCCGGTGCAGGTCATCGACTCCCGCGACCTGGCCGGGCTTGTGGTGCGCCTGCTCATGGACGACCGGCCCGGTGTCTACCACGCGGTCGGGCCCGCCGAGCCGACCACCCTCGGCGGCCTGATCGAAACCTGTGCGCGGGCCGCGGGCACCGAAGCGGAGACCGTACGGGTGCCCCCGGAGCCCGGATCACGGATGTTCCCCCTGGTCCGGCCCAACTGGCCCTCACAGCAACGCAGTCCGGCAAGGGCCCGCGCCGCCGGCCTGCCCGCGACACCGCTGGAGACCACCGCGGCGGACGTCCTCGCCTGGGACCGTGAACGCGGCGAACCGCCCATCCGCCGCGGCTACACGGTCCAGGAGGAGGAGGCACTGCTCGCCCGCGCGGACGGCAAGGCCCCCGCCCACCGGACCAACGCGGCCGGGTAACGCGAAAAGACGTTGCTCCGCGGGCGCTCCGTGCGGAAGGCTTCCGGCCATGTCCGACAACGCATCCAGCGGTTCGCACGGGGTCATGGCGCTGTTCTCCCGTGGCCGTCTCACCGCGATCCCGCGCAAGGCCGCCCGCCGTGAGCAGCTGCTCGGCCACCTCGCGGAGACCCTGTTCGAGCGGGGCCGGGAGTACACCGAGCCCGAGGTCAACGACGCCTTGCGTACGGTGCACGACGACTGCGCGGCGCTGCGCCGCTATCTCGTGGTGGCGGGCCTGCTGACCCGCTCCAGGGACGGCAGCGCCTACCGGCGGGGCCGGTAGGCGCTGTGCTTGTCCCGAGGACCGTCGGTCAGCCGAGCCCGACCGCGAACACATGCAGCTGCGGATTCTTCGGCAGCGTCACGCTCCTGATCCGCTTTCCGGCCGGGACGTCGAAGGGCGTGGTGGCGAAGACGTCCGCCGGGCCGCCGGTGCCACCGGGCTGGTTGCGGTGTGCGGCCCGCGCCACCAGCGTGTTCCCGAGGACGGGGTCCGAACCGCCGCCCGGCAGCGTCCAGTCACCGAACGAGAGATCAGCCGTACCGGTGCTGCCGTCGGTGAAGGTCACCTTCGCGCTGTCCTGGTGATCCCCGTTGGTGGCCGCGCCGACGAACAGCAGCCGCTTCGCGTCCTTGCCGCTCCGGGAGAGATCGAGCGTCCGGCCGTTCGCGACCACGTTGTCCGGGCGGCCCTGCGGAGCCGCGGGCCACACGAACGACGTGCCCGACACCTCGACCCGCGCTCCGCCCCGCAGACCGGCGGCGGCAAGCGCCTGCCGCGAGTAACTGTTGCCCGCGCCGTCGAAGTCGGCCTGCCCGTGGTCCGCGTCGTCGGAGATCCCGGTGCTGTCGTAGGCGGCAGCCGGGCTGCCGTCCGCCGCCACCAGGACGATCGCCGACAGCCGTACGGAGTTCCCCTTCCCTGAACCGCGTACGGTCAGCGGAACCTCGTAGTAGCCCTCGGGCGTCTCCCTCCCCGCCTCGACCTTCAGGCCGACGCTTCCGGTCCCGGTGGCCCTGTCCAGCCTGAGCTGCCGTGTGGGCGCCGACACCGTCAGCCCCTTCGGCGGGGACGCCTTGACGGTCAGGGCGCGGTCCGCTCCGGCGAGGCGCTGGGCGTCGACGGTGACCGTGGCGCCGTCGCCGCCCGGAGCCGCGGTGACCTGGTTGGGCGTCGCGTTCGCCAGGAAGGACCGCTCGCCCGTGCGGTAGGACGGCGGCGCGGCCGAAGCCGACGTCGCCCAGTGGGTGTCGGGTGTGGCGGACAGGGTGAAGTCCAGCCGCCCGCCCCTGGACACCGCCGACCTGGGCAGCCAGGTGCGCTCCCAGTCCCGTCCGTCGAGCGTCAGATCATGGACGTAAGGAGTGGTCGTCGACGCCTTCGGGGCGCGGATGTCCAAGTCGCGCCCCTTGCCCGGCAGGTCGAGCACCGCACGCTCGAACAGCGGGCTGTGCACGGCCAGATCGGATGTGCCGGGCGTCGCGGGATAGATGCCGAGCGCGGCCCAGACGTACCAGGAGGACTGGGCACCCAGGTCGTCGTTGCCCGGCTCGCCGTCCGGCGTGGGGCTGAAGAGCGAGGTGGCCACGGACCGTACGGCCTTCTGCGCCTTCCACGGCTGACCGAGGTAGTCGTAGACCCATGGCACCCCGAAGTCGATCTCGTTCCCCGCCCACATATAGGGCTCGTTGGGGCCCGCGTTGAGCTTCGTGAAGAACGTGTCCAGGCGCTGCGACACCGCGTCGCGCCCGCCCATCGCGGTGATCAGGCCCGCGGTGTTCTGCGGGACGAGCCAGTTGTACTGGGCGGCGTTGCCCTCGTCGAAGCCGTCCTGGCCGAACTTGCCCTCGGGCGGCGGCTGGAAGCCCGGCCCGTCGGGGAAGCGGCCGTCCTCACCGCGCGGCTGGAGATATCCGGTCGCGGGGTTGAGGATGTTCTGCCAGTTCTGGCCGCGCAGCGTGAAGGTCCTGGCGGTCTTCCGGTCCCCGGCCGCGGTCGCGAGCTGGGCGATGGAGAAGTCGTCGATCGCCCACTCCAGCGTTTCCGAGCCACCGACGCGCTGGTGGTCGCCGCGCGCCGCGTCGTTGTTCGGTGCGTAGCCGCGCCTCACGTAGTCGGCGATGCCGGGGCGCTCCTGGTAGGCGCCGGGTGTGCTGTCCACCGTGGTCGCGCCCTTGACCAGGTACTTGAGTGCTGTCCTGAGGTCGAAGTCCCGGGCCCCGTACGCGTACAGACTGGCGATGAGGGCCACCGAGCTGTCGCCGGTCATCTGGCCCGTGTAGCCGTTGGCGAACGGCCAGCGCGGCCACCAGCCGCCCTGTGTGGCGTCGTTGACCAGGGACTGCGCCATGTCGCTCGCCTCCTTGGGCCACAGCATGGCCTGGAGCGGGGCGAGCGAGCGGTAGGTGTCCCAGTCCGAGAAGTTCGCGTACTGCGTACGGCCTTCGGGCAGCTTGCGGATTCTGTTGTCGAAGCCGATGTAGCGTCCGTCCACGTCGTTGAAGGTGTTCGGGTGCATCAGCGAGTGGTAGAGCGAGGTGTAGAAGGTCTTCAGCTGACCGGTGTCCCGGCCCGCGACACGGACCTTGCGCAGCGCGGAGGTCCACCGGGCGCGGGTCTGCTTGCGCAGGCTGTCGAGGCTCCAGCCGGGCACCTCGGACGCCATATTGGCCTTGGCGCCGTCCACCGAGACGTACGACATGGAGATCTTGGCGCGTACGGTGCTGGACCCGGTGGTGCCGAACGTCAGATAGGCGCCTGCCTTGGGCGCGTCCACCGCGTAGCTGCCCTGGGACACCGCTTTGCCGTCCCAGGTGCCGTGGGCGGTGAAGGGACGGTCGAAGGTGATTGCGTAGTGAACGGTGTACTCGTTGCCCTTCCCGCAGAAGTTCCCGGTGGTGGCGGAACCGGTGACCTCCCGGTCGCCGACGATGTGCATGTCGGCCCGCTTGTCACCGGCGAGGCTCGCCCCGCCCTTGACCAGGACCTGGGCGGCGTCCGCCCCCTTGGGGAAGGTGAAGGCCGCGAGCCCGGTGCGGGTCGACGCGGTGAGCTCGGCGCGCACCTTCGAGTCGGCGAGGGTCACCGCGTAGTACCCCGGCTCCGCCTTCTCGCCGGTGTGCGAGAAGTGCTCGGTCCTGTCCCACGGCGCTGGGCCGATGTCACCCGTCACCGGCAGGATCGGCACATCCCCGAAGGCGGTGCAGCCCACCGACGCGTGATCGATACTGAATCCCCGCAGGGTGTCGCTGTGGTACTGGTAACCGGCGTACGAGCCGACGGTGTCCGGGGAGAACTGCATCATGCCGAACGGAGTGGCGGGGCCCGGGAAGTTGTTGATCTCGCCGACGGTGGAGCCGCCGCTTCCGGTGCCGATCAGCGGATCCACGTAGTCGGCGGGGTCGTCGACGAGCCGCGCACCAGGCGGATCGGCGCTGGACAACGTTGTCAGGGCAGCTGATGCCGGAGATGCCGTTCCGGCGAACAGCAGTGCCGCGACCGCGGCGACCGCGCCGCGCGTCTTCCAACGTCTCACTTCTGCCTCCTGGGATGGGTTGCGGTCCGGGCCCACCACACATTCAGCTAACTGACCGTGTCCGGTCAAGAGGGCGACGGGGTGGCTGCGGGGCGAGGACTGCGGGGCGGAGGCGGGGGCGGGGCGGGGCATCTGCCGCTGCCCCGCCTGTTTCAGACGCTTGTTTCAGTGGTCTCCCGGCGTGGAGCCCGCGTTCGGAGGGTTTGCCGAGCACGGGGCGCCCTTTCCTGTCGTCCTGGGCATCAGGGCGCGCAAGCCGCTGCGAGCCCCGTCAGTCCCCGGTGGGCGCGGACCACGTACAGCGCAGTGCCGCGGTGACGAAGCCCGGTCCGAAGGCCACCGCGACGCCCGACTCGCCCGCGGAGGGCGGCGCCGTATGCAGTTTGTCCAGCACGGCCAGCACACTGACCCCGCCCAGATTGCCGGTCTCGGCCAGGACGGCGCGCGAATGCCGCGTGTGCTCCTCGGTCAGCCCGAGGCTCTTGGCGACATCGGTGATGATGCCGGGGCTGCCGGGGTGGATGACGGCCCAGTCCGGCACCTTGTGGTCCAGCCAGTCGAGGACGTGCGGCATCGAGTCCAGCGCACCCTTCTGGCCCGCCTTCGTGCTGTCGAAGTGCAGCCCGCTGGTGTCGAGTTTGCCGCTGTACAGGTCCTCGGTGTCGGGCAGCAGGAGTTCGAGGGCGTTCGCGCTCACCGGATCCTCGATCCGGATTCCGGGTGTGCCGGGAGCGGTCGTGGAGACGACGCAGGCGCCCGCGGAATCGCCGAACAGCGCTTTGTAGATCATGGACTGGATGGTTGTGTCACGGTGGTTGTACACGGAGCTGATGACCTCGGACACGACCACGAGAACCTTCGTTCCGGGCTCCTCCGCTGCCAGTTGTACGCCACGGATCAGCGCCTGTACGCCGCCGCCGCAGGCCAGTGTGGTCATCGCGATGCGCCGGGTGTGCATCGGTAGCCCGAGGGCGTTGCTGAGCCGCACATCGTGTGCCGGCACGCCCCAGGTGGTGGAGTGCGACGTGACAATGGCACCGATCTCGGACGGCTGGACACCCGCCTGAGCCATGGCCTTGCGCGCAGCTTGCTCGCCCATCCGTACCGAGTGGTCGAAGCCGGTGCTGACCCGGTCCGTGATGCCCGCGTCCCCCGAGATGACCGGTGAGTCGAGGGGGGCCACGAAGTATCGCTTGTCGACCTGGAGGTTGCCGAGCACTCGCTCGTACACCTTCAGCCGCGGGTCGTCCGGGTGGTTCCGTGCGATGTCGTCGATGATGTCGCGGGTGCTCACCTCGAATTGAGGCAGAACGATCGCGGGGCGGCTGACGTAGGCGGGCATGGGTGGCTCCCATTGATGCTCGATTACATGTACGAACAACGTACGCCAGTGCGATACATCTTTCACGAAAGTTACGCAGTCTGATCACCTGTGATGCGTGGGGGCGGCTTCGTGTGATCACCCATCAAAAAGCTGTTCAGCCCAGTGAATTGTGGGCCGCGCGCAGATCGGGGTTTCTGCGGTGTTCTCCCGGCGGGCCGGGCTGGAACGACAGCAGGATCAGCCGGGAGCCCACCGACGTGACCGGCTCCGCGGCGCAGACGTTCACCATCCCCTCGCCCAACTTCGGGTGCCACAAAGGGCGTTGTGCCCCGTCCGGAAATGGCAGTGCCAGAAAGGGAGTTGCCTCGTACAGCGGCCCGGCCACGGGGTCGCGCAGAACGCACTCCTCGATCCGCGCCAGGTCCTTGTTCTCCGGCCGTTCCTGGGTCGCCCGCCGCAACTGGCCGAGTACGAAAGGTGCCCAGCTGCGCTCCCAGTCCAGCAGCAGCGCATGGCGTTCCGGACTGATCGCCATGAACATCAGGGCGTTCCGCGGCGCCTTCCCGCCGGGGAAGAGCTCCTCGTACTCCTTGTTGCACGTGATCAGATTCCAGGCGGAGTCGACCAGATAGGCCATGACGCCGTGGATCAGCTCGACGGCCTTCCAGGCGCCCGGCACTTCCATGCCCGAGGTGTTGTGGAGCGGTGCGGGGACTTCGCGCCGGGTCAGCCAGTACAGCGTCGTCCACTCCTGCTCCGTCATCCTCAGTAACCGGGCGAGATCGCCGAGATACGTCGGATTCGGCCGGTGCTCCGGTCCGTTGATGAGGCGCCCGTAGGTGCCCCGGGCCCGGTGTGTCAGCGCGTCTATCTGCTCCTGACTCAGCCCGTTGACCGGGCGGCCGGCTCCGCTGCGCTCGGTATAGCCCACCGTCTCGGGCGCGATGGCCGCCCGGCGGCTCTCCAGCAACGTGCGCAGCGCCGTCGCGTCCTGGGCCGAGAGTGTCATATTTCCCCCGTAACTGCCCGCTGAGCAGCGGGCTCACAATTATCTGCATGTCTTTTGCGTGGAAAGACCGGCCGTCGGCCGTAAGACTCTGACCTGTCGCAGGTGAACAATGCAGAGTGTCTGCTGCATTCGCGAAAGGTAGGGGACTCGCAATGCCATCCCAGCGGTCCGTGCTCATCGTTGATGGTCACAGTGAGGTAAGTCAGGGGATCACGAAGGCGCTCCAGGAGTGCGGTGACCGCGTCGCCGCGCTGTACTCCGGGCCGCACGTCCCCGACGACCCCGACCTGACCGTGGCCTGCGATGTGACGGACGAGTCGCAGATCGACGGGGCGCTCGCTCTCGTCGAGGAGCGTCACGGGCCGGTCGGCGTCGTGATCGCCTCCATCGACCTGTCGTGCGATCTGATGCTGAGGGACGACCGCTTCGTCTCCGTCGCCGACAACCGGATCATCGGTACCTTCCGGCTGATCCGCAGGGTGCTGCCCGCGCTCCGGGAGAGCGGGCAGGGACGCGTCATCTTCCTCTGTACCTCCGCCCAGGACGGTCTCTCCGCGCGGCAGTTCGGCAGCACCTCCGAGGCGGCGCTCCGCGGTTTCGTCAGCCGGATGGCCCGCGACGAGGCGTTTCACGGCATCACCTGCAACGTCGTGACCCTCAACTCACCGCTGGGCCAGCGTGTCTCGGTACGCGGTGCCGCGCGCTCGGCGTCCGCCTGGCAGACCCGGGTCGACGCGTCGCTGGTGGCCGCGGCGGCGAAGAACGTCAAACTGCTCGCCTCACCCGACGCCGACGGGGTCAACGGCGAATACATCGGAGTGGAAAGCCGTCTGCTCATGGTCTCCTGACTTCCTGCCCAGCCGCCGCCGTCTCTGCGAACGGCGTCGGCATTCCGGCCCGGCGCTCAGCCGGTGAGCCGGGAAACCGCACCGGCGGCGCCCCGAGGGGGGGAGCGGGG
>NZ_JBHYWP010000106.1:0-5172 GCF_042751845.1 Streptomyces sp. NPDC059398
GGGCCGGATACCGTATCCGGCCCCCGCCCACCTGCCGCATCAACGTTCGTCCTCGTCTTCTCCTTCTTCCTCGTCCTCGTACTCGTCTTCTTCGCCTTCTTCGCCCTCCTCGCCTTCGCCCTCCTCGCCTTCGCCCTCCTCGCCTTCGTCTTCCTCGTCCTCGCCCTCTCCGTCCTCGTACTCCTCGTCCTCCTCCTCCTCGTCGGCGTCCTCGTCTTCGTTGTCGTTCTGGTCGTCGTCCTGCTCGTCGTCCTCAAGGCCCTCTTCGTGGCTGCGGACGACCTCGCCCTCGCGGATCTCCCCGCGCCAGCCCTCGACCTCGTCGTCGTCCCCGGTCAGGGTCACGTAGCGCTGGAAGTGTTTGAGGTCCAGACGCAGCCTGCGCCCCTGGGCACGCCAGATGTTGCCCGTCTTCTCGAAGAAGCCGGCGGGCGTGTACTCGACGACGGCGACGATCCGGGTCAGGCTCGGGGCCAGTTCGTGGAAGGTGATGGCGCCGCGGGTGGTCCCCTTGGCGCCCTCGGAGGTCCAGACGATCCGGTCGTCGGGCACCTGCTCCTGCACCGTGGCCTTCCAACTGCGGTTGGAGAAAGCGACCTTGAGCTTCCAGTCGCTCTCGATCTCGTCCGACTGCTTCACCCCGGTGACGCCCTTGGTGAAGGAGCTGAACTCCTCGATCTCGGTCCATCGGTCATACACCGTGCGCAGCGGCTTTCCGACATCGATCATCTCGATGATGTTGGTGACCTTGGGAGTCCCGGCCTTACTGCTGCCGCCACCCCCGCCGAAGGCGTTCTTGACCGAGTCCACGGCCTTGTCCTTCACCGCGCCGGCCTTCTCGCTCGCGAATGCCTTGACGGGGTTCTCGCCGCCCATGACCCGTTTTCCGACGTCGAGGAGGCCCCCGCCCCCGTCGCCGGAATCGCCCAGGCCCTCCGCCAGATCCGAGAGCTTTCCGGTGGCGGAATCCATCAGCCGCTGCCCCTTGGCGCCGACATAGGCGGAAAACTCGTCCTTGACCTTGTCGAGGGCGGACTTGTCCTGGTCCGCGGATGCGTCCTCCTGTTTGGCCATGAGAGCTACCTCCTACGGCTGTTGCGGCTCGACGTCTTCTTGGCGGCAGCCTTCTTCGATGCCGTCTTCCTGGCCGCGGGGGCCGCGGTCTTCTTGGCCGCGGTCTTCTTGGCGGCGGTCTTCTTCGCCGGTGCCTTCTTGGCCGGCTTCTTCCCAGGAGGCTTCTTCTCGGCGGACTTCTTCCCGTCGGGCGCGGACGCGCTCTTCCTGGCGGGTGCTTTTTCGGCCGGGGGCCGCTTCGCGGGACGACTACGGTGCGGCGGCTCTTCTTCCTCCCCGCCCTCTTCCTCCGCGTCCTCCTGCTCCGCGTCCTCTTCCTCCCCGCCCTCTTCTTCTGCCTCGTCCCCCTCGCCGTTCTCGTCCTTCTCGTCGTCCTCCTCGTCCTCGCCGTCCCCCTCGTCCTCGTCCTCGCCCCCGCCCTCGTCCTCCGGAGGCTCTTCCCCGTCCTCGTCGCCCGGTGGTTCGCTGAGGGCGCTGGTCCGTTGCTGGAGTGCTCCGGCCAGGGATTCGAGGCGGCGGTTGGCCGTCGCCGACAGGGCGGTGCGGCCCGCGTTCAGCACTTCACTGCGGGCTTGTTCGATGAGGGGTGCGACCTGCGGGTTCTCCGCCAGCTTGCGGACACAGAAGCCCACGAGTTCGCGTGGATTCAGCGGCAACTGCTGGCCGGCCACCAGGGAGGCGGCACCGAGGGCCAGCTTTCCCTTCTTCGTCCGGCCCAGGACATATCCGGCCGCCACGGCCGCGGCGAGAGAAACCTTCGTGCTGTTTTCCATGAGTGCCTCTCAGAGCGAGAGAGAAGCGGTCCGGGCAGGCCCCGGCAGGGCCGGGCGCCTGACTCCTTCACCGCCATGGGCTCCCCGGTGCACGGGCCTTCTCAGGGTTCGCAGCCGCAGCCCAGTGCCGCCCCTGGAGCCACGAGAAGGTCCGGACCGTCATCGGGGTCATCGGACGCGGGCGCTGCGGCCGCTGTCCTCGTCGTCCTCGTCCTCGTCGTCGTCCCCGGCCAGATGGACGTCGGACACCTTGATGTTGATCTCGACGACTTCCAGTCCGGTCATCGTCTCCACCGCGTCCGTCACCCGGTTGCGTATCTCCTTCGCCGCGTCCGAGATGGGTTCGCCGTACTCCACGATGACTTCCAGGTCGATCGCGGCCTGTGTCTCGCCGACCTCGACCTTGACCCCCCGGCTGGGCGAGGGAGCCCCGGACACCCGGTCGCGAACCGACCCGAGGGCCCGTGAAGCGGCGCCGCCCACGGCGTAGATCCCGTCGGTCTCGCGTACGGCGATACCGGCGATGGTCGCGACGACCGTGTCGGCGATGGTGGTGGTGCCTCGCGTTCCGCCACCGCTCTCGGTGGTGCTGCCGGTGCTTTCGATGCTGGCCATCGGAGATCCTCCAGTACGAAGAAGGCTGTGTCGGCGAGCGGCACCGGATGCTTCAGCGACGGGCGCACCCGGCTGATCCACGCATCGCGGCGCGCATCTCTCCTTCCAATGTCCTCCCGCCACCGGGAAGCCGCCATTCGCGTGGTTTCCGGTCGGCCGCTGCGGGCGGAATGCGCTGCTCGGGGCGGGTGCGGCGCAGCCGCTCACCGTTCGGCTCACCCGGAGTGCGGGACCGCCGGAGCGTCAACAGAATGACGAACATGTCAGAGCAGCGAACCCGGGAGGCCAAGACCTCCTCTCGCACGTCCGCCCCTGCCGCGGACGGGAAGAAGCGCGTCAGGGGAGCGGAGGACGCTGCCGAACGCGCTTGCGAAAGCCTGAACCGACTGATCAATCACCACACCGAAGGCGTCTCCGCTGTGTCACGGACCGACAAGGGCTGGCAGGTCGACGTGGATGTGCTGGAGCTCTCGCGCATCCCCGACACGACCAGCCTTCTCGCGACGTACGCGGTGGATCTGGACGAGGGCGGATCCCTGGTGCAGTACCACCGGGTCCGTCGCTACCGCCGTGGTCAGGCGGACACATGAGCGCCCACCGCCCACCCGGAGAGACGGTCATCCCCTTGAGCACATACAGCGAGGAGGTCGTCCGCGTCCCGCGGGCCGGCACTCTTTACGACGTCCTGGAACTCATCCTCGACCGCGGCATGGTCATCGACATCTTCGTGCGTGTCTCGCTGGTCGGCATCGAGATCCTGAAGATCGACGCACGGATCGTGGTCGCCAGCGTCGACACCTATCTGCGCTTCGCCGAGGCGTGCAACCGGCTCGACCTGGAGCACGACGCGACCAGCAGGACCGTCCCCGAGCTCTTCGGCGGCGGCATGGCCAAGAGCGCAGGGAAGGCCGGCGCGAAGAAGGCCGCGCACTCCGTGGGCGACAAGGTGAAGAAGGCCGTCGGAGCCGGCGACGACGACGACGATGACGACGACGGGGAGGACCGCCCGCGCCGGCGCAAGGCCCATTCCAGCAGCGGACGCACCCGCCGTCACGAGGAGAGCTGACCGATGTCCGCATCAGCACCGGCATCAGCGCCGGGCATCTATGTGTACGGCGTGGTGGGCGGCGCCCACCCGCTGCCCTCGGGCGCCAGCGGCGTCGGCGACCCGCCCGCCGAGGTCCGGCTGCTGCCGGCCGGGGACCTCGCCGTCGTGGTCAGCGGGACGTACCCGGGGCTCAGGGCCCGGCGCCGCGATCTCCTGGCCCACCAGGAGCTGCTGCTGACCCTGGCCGCGGGCGGGCCGGTACTGCCGATGCGCTTCGGGGTGGTCGCACCGGACGAGGCCACGGTCCTCGCCGATGTCATGGCACGGCGCGGCGAGCACACCGCCGTACTGCAACGCCTCGACGAGCGCGTCGAGATGAACGTGAAGATCACGCCGGTGCAGGACTGTCTGGAGGCGCTGCTCCGGGAGGACCCCGTGGTCCGGCAGGTCCGCGAGGAGACCCGCCGGCACCCCGGTTACGAAGCCAGCATCCGGCTGGGCGAGGCCGTGGCGGCGGGTCTCCGGCGCAGAGCCGCGGTGGCGGCGGCCCGGCTGCCGGTCGAGTTCGCGGAGATCGCCGACGAGATGCGTCCGGGTCCGGAGGTCGACGGCTGTGTCCTGAACGCCTCGTTCCTCGTACCGCGGGCCAAGGAGACGCTCTTCCGCGAGGTCGCCGAGCGGTTCGCGGCGGCCCACCCGGACCGGCTGGAGCTCCGGCTGACCGGGCCGCTGCCCTGCTACAGCTTCGTCGGCGCCGAACCCGCCCCGGCCAGGGGCTGACATGGGTCTGCTCTCGGGCGTCCTGCTCCTGCCGCTGGCGCCGGTACGCGGCGTGGTCTGGATCTCCGACCGGCTGGTGGACGCCGCGGAGCAGGAACTGCACGACCCCGGGGTGATCCGCGCCCGGCTCGCCGCGCTCAACCGGTCCCTGGACGACGGTGAGATCGGCCTGGCGCAGTTCGAACGCGAGGAGGAGCGGCTCCTCGACCTCCTCGACCGGAGGCCGGCGGCGCCGGCGCGGAGTGTCCACGGACCACCGGGAGCGCGGAGATGAACGAGACCGCAGGGCCAGCACGGAGACGGCCGAGAACAGAGGGAGCAGAGGGAACACCGTGACGGATGTGGACAGTTGGGACTCACCGCCCGAGACCCATGCGCCCTCGACGGCCAATCTGGCCGAGATCCTCGAACGGGTCCTGGACAAGGGCATCGTCATCGCAGGCGACATCAAGATCGACCTGCTCGACATCGAGCTGCTGACCATCCGGCTGCGGCTGTTCATCTCGTCCGTCGAGACAGCGCGGAAGGCCGGCATCGACTGGTGGGAGACGGACCCGGCACTCTCATCCCGCGCCGCGCAGAACGCCCTGACCGAGGAGAACAAACTGCTCCGCGAACGCCTCGACGCACTGGAGGGCGACAGCGCGGGCGAGTCCGGGAGGCCGAGGGAAGTGCGCCGCCGATGACTCCCACCCCGGTTCCCCCCTCGCACCTGCCGCCCGGCCCGGCCGACGACAGCGGCGCCCCGGTCACCTACGTCTTCGCGGTCTGCGGGCCGGACCGTCCCGCGAGCCTCGGCCCCGCCCCCCCGGCCCCCCCCGGGGGGGGCCGCCGCCGTGGGGCCGGGGGAGCCGCGGGGGGCGGGGGGGCGGTCGGTGACGC
>NZ_JBHYWP010000106.1:5182-27486 GCF_042751845.1 Streptomyces sp. NPDC059398
GCCCGCCCTTCCCCGTGCGGGGGGTCGGGGGGCGCCCGCCCCGCCCCGTCGCCCCGCCCCCCCCGCCCCGCACCGCGGGGGGGGGGGCCCCTGCGCTTCCTGCCCTTCGGCCCGTTGCGGGCCGTGGTCCAGGACGTACCGGCGTACGCCTTCTCGGAGGCCGCCCTGCGCGAGCGGCTCACCGACCCCGCCGAGCTCGAACACTGCGCACGCGCCCACCACGACGTCGTCACCGCGGCCGCCGCCGGAGGCCCCACGGTGCCGCTCCCGCTGGCCACGCTCTACCTCGGGGACGAGCGTGCCACCGCCGCTCTCGACGCCGGCCGGGAGCGCTTCCGTACGGCGCTCGACCGCATCGCGGGACGCGTCGAATGGGCCGTCAAGGTCTACCTGGCGCAGCCCCGCCCCGGGGCCGGGCCGACCGCGCCCGCCGGGCCGACGCCCGCGGGGCCGCCCGCGGACCCGGCCCCCGGGCAGGAGCGCGAGACCGGCCGCGCCTATCTGAACCGGCTGCGCGGCGCCCGGCAGCAGCGGGAACTGCGCCAGGAGAGCGCAATGTCCGCGGCCGAACAGGTGGACAGCGCGGTACGGGAGCTGGCGGTGGGTTCGGTACGGCGCAGGCCGCACGGCCCCGAGGCCACCGGCCGGGGCCGCACCCAGATCATGAACGCCGCCTATCTGCTCGCCGAGGAGCGAAGCGGTCAACTGGCGCGCACCATCGGGCGGTTGCGTACCGCCACGGGCCTCGACGGCATCGAGATCGAGGTCTCGGGCCCGTGGGCCCCCTACTCGTTCACCGACGGAGGCGTTCATGCCGGGCACCCGTAACCCCGTCCCCTGGCAGGGCCCGGAGGCCGCGGCCC
Source organism: Streptomyces sp. NPDC059398 (assembly GCF_042751845.1). Lineage (NCBI taxonomy): Bacteria > Bacillati > Actinomycetota > Actinomycetes > Kitasatosporales > Streptomycetaceae > Streptomyces > Streptomyces sp. NPDC059398. The sequence goes on from NZ_JBHYWP010000106.1 coordinate 6,046, forward strand.
CCATCGGCGTCCCGCTGGTCGACCTGCTCGACCGGGTGCTCGGCACCGGCGTCGTCATCAGCGGCGACCTGGTGATCGCCATCGCCGAGGTCCCGCTGGTCAGGCTCTCGCTGCACGCACTGCTGGCGTCCGTCAGCGAACGGGTCCCCGCACCCTGGGCCGACGGGGGACCACTGTGAGCGACGCCCGGATCGACATCGACCCCGAGAGCGCGGGCCGCGACCTGGCCTCGCTCGTCCTGACCGTGGTCGAACTGCTGCGGCAGCTGGTCGAGCGCCAGGCGCTCCGCCGGTTCGACAGCGGCGAGCTCACCGAGGAGCAGGAGGAACGGGTGGGCACCACCCTGATGCTCCTGGACGAACGGATGACGGAACTCTGCACCCACCACGGGCTGCGCCGCGAGGACCTCAACCTGGACCTCGGCCCGCTCGGCACCCTGCTCTCCCACGAACCCCGCTGACCGGGCTCTCCCGCCGGTGTCGCTGACGGCCGCACGCCCCCGCCCCGGGTCCTCCCGCTCTTCCAGGCGGGCGAGCAGGGCCACATACCCCGCCTGGGGCCCACCCCTTCCCAGCCGGGCGCCCCCGGTGCCAGGCTGGGATCATGAATGATCTGCTCGAACGCCTGCGTACCGGGCTCCCGGCCGAAGCCCTGATCAGCGACCCGGACGTGATGGCTTCGTACGCCAGGGACACCGCCGGTTTCTGCGACGCCGGGGCGCCCGCCGCCGTCGTCCTGCCGCGCACCACCGAGCAGGTCCAGCACGTCATGCGGACGGCGACGGCCCTCCGTACACCTGTCGTCCCGCAGGGCGCCCGCACCGGTCTCTCCGGCGCCGCCAACGCCGTCGACGGCTGTATCGTCCTCTCCCTCACCAAGATGGACCGGATCCTGGAGATCAGCCCCGTCGACCGGATCGCCGTCGTCGAGCCGGGCGTCGTCAACGCGGTGCTCTCCCGGGCCGCGGCCGACCAGGGGCTGTACTACCCGCCGGATCCCTCCAGCTGGGAGACCTGCACCATCGGCGGGAACATCGGCACGGCGGCGGGCGGCCTGTGCTGTGTGAAGTACGGGGTGACCGCCGAGTACGTACTCGGCCTTGAGGTGGTACTCGCCGACGGACGGCTGCTGACGACCGGCCGCCGCACCGCCAAGGGCGTCGCCGGATACGACCTGACCCGGCTCTTCGTCGGCTCCGAAGGCAGCCTCGGGATCGTCGTGAAGGCCGTGGTCGCGCTGAAGCCGGCCCCGCCGCGCCAGCTCGCCCTGGCCGCCGAGTTCTCGTCGGCCGCGGCCGCCTGCGACGCGGTCTGCCGGATCATGGAGCGCGGTCACACACCCTCACTCCTCGAACTCATGGACCGTACGACCATCAGGGCCGTCAACGCGATGGCGCAGATGGGCCTCCCCGAGACCACCGAGGCCCTGCTGCTCGCCGCGTTCGACAGCGCCGACCCCGAGGCCGATCTGGCGGCGGTCGGTGAACTCTGCGCGGCGGCAGGCGCCACCGAGATCGTCCCCGCCGACGACGAGGCCGAGTCGGAGCTGCTCCTCCAGGCGCGCAGGCTCTCGCTGACCGCGCTGGAGACCGTCAAGTCCGCGACGATGATCGACGATGTCTGCGTACCGCGTTCGAAGCTCGGTGCGATGCTCGAAGGCACCGCGGTCATCGCCGAGAAGCACGATCTGACCATCGGTGTCTGCGCCCACGCCGGAGACGGCAACACCCACCCCGTCGTCTGCTTCGACCACGACGACGCCGACGAGTCGCGGCGGGCGCGCGAGTCCTTCGACGAGATCATGGCGCTCGGCCTCGAACTGGGGGGCACGATCACCGGCGAACACGGCGTGGGCGTACTCAAGAAGGAGTGGCTGGCGCGCGAACTGGGGCCGGTGGGTGTCGAGATGCAGCGCGGTGTCAAGGCGGCCTTCGACCCGCTCGGGCTGCTCAACCCGGGCAAACTGTTCTGAGCCCCGGCCCCGGTGTGATCTCCGGCCCCGGTGTGTCCTCCGGCCCGGCGCGTCCGAACCCCGGCCCCGGCGCGCCCCGCGGTCACCGGCCGTCTTCGTCGGACTCGTCCGAGGGCCACGGGTCGCACATCCACAGATCGTCGGCGGGCAGCGGGGTGAGCAGCTCCGCCAGGCCGTCGTCGATCGCCAGATGGGTGCTCTCGGAGCCGGGCGGCACGGCCCGCAGGGTCCGCTCCAACCAGGCGGAGACCTGGGCGGTCGGGGCTTCGAGCAGGGCGTTCCCGTCGGGTGAGGAGAGCGCGATACAGACCACGCTCTTCGCGTTCACCTTGGTGGGCCAGATCCGTACGTCGCCGTGGCCGCACGGCCTGAACACCCCCTCGACCATCAGCTCACGGGCGAACGACCAGTTCACCGGCGTGTCCGATGAGATGTGGAAACTGACGTGCACGGCGTAGGGGTCCCCCGTGCTGTAGGAAAGCCGGGCAGGGACAGGGATGCTTCGCTCGGGCGACAGCACCAGCTTGAGCTCCAGTTCACGTTCCACCACGGTGTGCATGGCGTGCGCTTCCTCTCCTCGTACGTACGCCCAACGGCGGGCCGTACAGGGTGAGAGCACCCTGCCCGGCATTCATTACGCGGGTTTCGAGGATGATTTGGCGATGACCGGAAAGTGGTCGATGCGACAGGACCGGTCCGTGGGCCCACGGCGGTCTGATAGATGTGGAGCCTTGAATTGCGGCTCTCAAGGAGATACGGGACCACGGTGATGAGCGCCCCAACCCCGGCAACCGGCGACGGCAGCCCCACCCCTGGCTATTACCCAGATCCATCGATTCCCGGATATGTGCGGTACTGGAACGGTGCTTCGTGGGTGCCGGGTACGAGCCGTCCGGCCCCCGCCGACGGCGACCAGCCCATGCCGGTACCGCCAGGCGGCACGGCATCAGCTCCCGCCGCACCGCTGCCCGCCGTGCACAGACCGTCCGGCGCGTCCGACGCCTCCGATGTTCCGCAGGCCGAACAGACCGGGCCGGTCTTCTTCGACGAGGAGCCGGAGTACGGCGGTCCGCAGGAACCGGCGTCCGCCTGGCAGGCCGACGCCTCCCGCCAGGGCGGCTTCGGCGGCGACCGCGACCGCCGGGTCTCCTGGGGCGGCCCCGACCCGCGCACTCCGGCCGAGGCACCGGCCAGGCCCGGTGGCCCCGAGCAGCAGCCCGGCGGCACCGCGCAGCCCGGGAGCGCCACGCACTCCGGCGGCACCGCGCAGCCCGCGGGCCCGTCCGAGCCCGGCCGGCCGGTGCCGGAGCCGCGCCGCGCCGAGCTGCCCGCCGGACAGGAGGCGTCCCGGCCCGCACTCCCCAGGGGCCGCCAGGACCCGCCGTCGGACACGGTGACCCTGCGGGCGCTGCGCCCGGGGGACGGATCGCGGGGCGGTCCCGGAAGCGGCCCCGCCGACGGCGCGAGCGCCGGGGCGGGTGGGCGTACGGGTGGCGGAGCGGCCCGTACGAACAGGACGGACGGCACCCTGTCGATCCGCGCCGTGTCCCCGAAGTCCCAGCCGCCGCAACAGCCCGTGCAGCAACAGCCCCAGCCGCAGCCGCAGTTCCAGCAGCCGCCCCACCTCCCGCAGCAGGGCCTGCCGTCGGCCCAGGCCGTTCCGACGCAGACCCCGCAGCCGCAGCCCCCGCAGCTCCAGTCCCCGCCGGTCCAGGCCCAGCCGTATCCGGAAGCGGGCAGTCCGCAGGCCCCCTCCTGGCCGCAGCAGGTGCAGCAGCTCGCCCGCTCCGGCGAAGGGGCCGACCAGGAGCGGCTGCCGCCCTGGAAGCCTCCGGTCGAGGACCCGTTCCAGGCGGCGGCCCGCGCGCAGGCCGCCGCCCGTCCGGCGGCCCTGGGCAGGCGGTTCGCTGCCCGGCTGATCGACACCGTGGTGCTGGGGGCGGTGGCCGGGGCCATCGCCGTACCGTTCCTGACGAAGGCCGCCGACCACATCAACAGCAAGATCGACGAGGCGAAGCTCTCCGGGACCACTGTCACGGTCTGGCTGCTCGACGGGACCACGGCCGGATATCTGGGCGCCGTCATCGGCGCGTTCCTCGTCCTGGGCCTGCTGTACGAGGCCCTGCCGACCGCCAAGTGGGGCCGTACCCTCGGCAAACGGCTCTGCCGGGTCCAGGTCCGCGACCTGGAGTCGTACGAGCCGCCGTCCTTCGGTGGCGCGGTCGTCCGCTGGCTGCTGTACGGGGTGCTGGGGCTGCTCGTGGTGGGCGTCGTCAACGTGATCTGGTGCCTCTTCGACCGGCCCTGGCGGCAGTGTCTGCACGACAAGGCCGCACGGACCTTCGTGGCGGCGGGCTGACGCGGCCTCACCCGTACGGCCCCGACCGGATGCGGGGCCCCGCCCGGCGCGGTCGACTCGGGAGATGAGTACCGATCAGCCGCCGCCCGGAGAGCCCCCCGAGGACGACCCGTTCCGCAAGAGGCCGCAGGACGACCAGCCGCCGCCCCCGCCCGGCGGCGGCAGCCCGTACGGATCGCCTCCGCCCCCGCCCGCCGGCGGCAGCGATCCGTACGGGGGCGGGGCGCCCCCGCCCCCGGGTGGTGGTGGCCCGTACGGCGGCGGGATGCCCCCGCCGTACGATCCGAACGCCTACGGCGGCGGCCGGGCCTACGGCGGTGACCAGCCGATCGCCGGGATGCCGCCCCTCGCGCCCAGCGGCAAGCGGGTGCTGGCCCGCATCATCGACATCGTGATCGTGGCCGTGGTGGTCTGGCTGATCTCACTGATCTTCGGCGGGCTGCGGTACAACACGGACCATATGAACTACGGCCGTTCGGTGGGCCAGAGCCTGATCGCGGCGGTTCTCTACATCGGCTACGACACGCTCATGACGGTCAAGCGCAACGGGCAGACCGTCGGCAAGGGGCTCTTCGGGCTGCGGACCGCCAACCTGAACGACGGCGCCGTCCCGACCTCCCAGGCGGCGTTCGTCAGGGCGGCCGTGCTGTGGCTGCCCGCGGTGTTCTGCTGCGCCTGTGTGTGGACCGCGATCTGCGGCGGCTGGAGCTTCTTCGACCGGCCGTACAAACAGGGGCTGCACGACAAGGCGGCGAAGACCGTGGTGGTGGTCACGACACCGTAGGCAGGGGGTCGGTCGGTAGCCGGCCGGTGGGCGGTCGTCCGGACCGGTAGTCCGTCGCCCGGCCGATCGGGCGGCCCTGGGGTTCAGCGGCTCAGCCGCGCAGTGAGTGGCCGCCGACCCGTTCGGCGGTGGCGGTCCGGCCGGTCGCCCGCGGTCCGGGCGGCGTGGCCGCGGAACCGGCAGCGGTGGCCCGGTCCGTACCGGACTCCGCGGCTCCGGCCCGGTCGGCCGGATGGGCCGTCCTCGGCATGGGCACGGTCACCGCGACCAGCAGACCGAGGACCAGCGCCGCCACGACGATGACCGCGACTCCGATGCCCGACGAGGTGCGCGAGAGCAGCAGCATCGCGAGGGTCGAGAAGACGACGGTGGCCGAACCATACAAGTACTGTGCGGCAGTCGGACGCGTCATGGCGATTTCCGTCCTAGGGACAGCGATGGGTGGTCGACTCGGCGGGGCGTGTCGGCGGATACGTCGAGCGCGACTCTAATCCGACGGATGCCCGAGCGGAACCATCAGTAAGCGTCGCCTAACCCACGGTGCCGGTGCACGGGGGGCGCACGGAGTCACGCCCCCACCGCACCGGCCGGGCCGACGCGCCTGTTGACCCTCCGTGAGGTTCACCGCAGAACGTAGGGCTCAGGTGTGCGGCTGCTGTGTGGACGCTGTGAGCCGTCCGGATACCGGAAACGGCGCTCTGCATAATGCAGTTGCTATGTTCAAGTCAAGATCTGTCTTTTCTCTTGCACCTCCGGTCGAATGTCGTCACTTGCGACGCGTTCGGGGAGGACAGCACCAAGTGAATATCAAGAGACGGGCAACGACCCGTGTGGCAGCCGTACTCGTGGCCATCGCCGCGACCACGGCCACCGCTTCGGCGTACGCCACCGCCCAGGCCGACACCAAGGCCCCCACGGGCAGCGCGGCATCGAAGAAGATCGACCGCCGCGACCCGGCGACGCAGCCCAAGGGCCAGAAGCACAATCTGGACGGGCCGTTCTCCAAGCAGCAGAACAAGGAACGCCAGTCGGCGCTGCAACAGGTCATATCCGGCCACAAGAAGGTGCAGTCGCACGGCGGTTCCCGGGTGGTGCGCCTCGACGACAAGAAGTACGTCGAGCTGGGCCGCGAGAAGACCGACAAGATATTCACGATCCTGGTGCAGTTCGGCGACACGGTCGACAACAGCACCATGTACGACCCGGACGGCCCCGACGGGCCCAAGCCGCCGGTGAAGAAGTACGGCGGCACACCGGGACCGGCGCACAACAAGATCGCCCAGCCGGACCGCAAGAAGGACAACAGCACGGCCTGGCAGGCGGACTACAACCGCCAGCACTTCCAGGACCTCTACTTCGGTACCGGCAAGGGCAAGGACTCGCTCAAGTCGTACTACGAGAAGACCTCGTCCGGCCGCTACTCCGTCGACGGCGAGGTCGCCGACTGGGTCACCGTCCCGTACAACGAGGCCCGTTACGGCTCCAACTACTGCGGATCCAGCATCTGCGCCAACGCCGGTGACCTGGTCCGCGACGGTGTCACCGCGTGGGCCAAGGCCCAGAAGGCGGCCGGGAAGACCGACGCGCAGATCAAGGCGACCCTGGCCGGTTACGACCAGTGGGACCGCTACGACTACGACGGCGACGGCAACTTCAACGAGCCCGACGGCTACATCGACCACTTCCAGATCGTGCACGCCGGCGAGGACGAGTCCGCCGGCGGCGGCGCGCAGGGCGCCGACGCGCTCTGGGCGCACCGCTCGTACGTCTACGGCACGGACACCGGCAAGACCGGCCCGGCCGGAAACAAGTCGGGCGGCGCCCCGATCGGCGACTCCGGTATCTGGGTCGGCGACTACACCATGCAGCCGGAGAACGGCGGCCTCGGTGTCTTCGCCCACGAGTACGCCCACGACCTGGGCCTGCCGGACGAGTACGACACCACCAACACAGCCGAGAACAGCGTCGGTTTCTGGTCGCTGATGTCGGCGGGCTCCTGGCTGAGCACCGGGAACAACGCCATCGGCAACAAGCCGGGTGACATGTCCGCGTGGGACAAGCTCCAGCTGGGCTGGCTGGACTACGACACGGCGAAGGCCGCGAAGAAGTCGACCCACAAGCTCGGTGTCTCGGAGTACAACACCAGGAACAAGCAGGCGCTCGTCGTCTCGCTGCCGGACAAGCCCGTCACCACGACCATCACCAAGCCGGCCGAGGGCTCCAAGCAGTGGTGGAGCGGGATGGGCGACGACCTCTCCAACACCCTGACCCGCCCGGTCGACCTGACCGGCAAGTCCAAGGCCACTCTTGACCTTTCGGGCTGGTGGGACATCGAGAAGGACTACGACTTCCTCTACACCGAGGTCTCGACGGACGGCGGCGCCAACTGGACCGCGATCGACGGAAAGGCGGACGGAGCGCAGATCCCGCGCGACGGCGGTGACAAGCCCGCGCTGACCGGTACGTCCGAGGCGTACAAGACCCTCTCCTACCCGCTGGACGCCTACGCGGGCAAGAAGATCGACCTCCGCTTCCGCTACTCGTCCGACGGCGGTGTCGCGGGCAAGGGCTTCGCGGCCGACAAGATCTCGGTGAACGCCGACGGCGCCCCGCTCTTCACGGACAACGCCGAGACGGACGACGCCGGTTGGACGGCGAAGGGCTTCTCGCGGATCGGTGAGTCCTTCACCAAGGACTACCCGCAGTACTACATCGCGGAGAACCGCCAGTACGTGTCGTACGACCAGACGCTGAAGACCGGCCCGTACAACTTCGGCTTCTCGAAGACCCGTCCGGACTGGGTGGAGTACTACCCGTACCAGCGCGGCCTGATGATCTGGCAGTGGGACACCTCGCAGCCCGACAACAACGTCAGCGCCCACCCCGGCCAGGGTCTGATCCTGCCGGTGGACTCGCACGCCAAGCCGATGAAGTGGGCGGACGGCTCGCTGATGCGGAACAAGGTCCAGCCCTTCGACGCGCCGTTCAGCTGGTTCCCGACGCCCGGCTTCACGCTGCACAACGCGGATGTCGCCAAGCGGGTCCTGCCGCAGCTCGGCCGGCCGGTTTTCGATGATCACCAGGGTACGTACTGGTACAAGGAGAACGAGACCGGAAGCGTGAAGGTAACTGACACCAACACCCGGATCTCGATCATCCAGCAGCCCGTGGATGGCTCGACGATCACGGTTCAGGTCGGCGCCTCGCACAGCTGAGTCACATCTTCGCAGGTCAGAGCATGATCGGCCGTCGCCCTCTAGCGGGCGGCGGCCGATCGTGTTTAGGTGCCTCTTGCACGGCTCTTATTGACACAACGTCTCACGGGGGAGATGAACGGTATGCCTGGTGGCGGATTCAGCAGACTTCCGAACGGCAGCGTGGTGGTCGCACTCACCCTGCCGAGCCCGGACCGGATGACCCATGTCCGGATCCTCGTCCATGCCCTGAACCGGGCCCGCGCCCTGACCCGGGTGCGGAATCTGGGGATGCGCGCGGTGTATCTGCGGGGTAACGCGCAGCCACCGACGCCGGACGAGATCACAGCCGTCCTGCACCATCCGGACGGGCTCCTGTGGCGCGCGGCGCCGCAGGAGGAGGCGGAGCTCTGGCATCCGATCAGAGCACTGCTCGGCGAGGGCGTCTGAGTCCGGACAGGACGTGACCTGTACAGGAGATGACCTGGACCGGACGTGATCTGGGCGGGCTGTGAGGCGGGACGTGACCTGGGCGGGCTGTGACGTGGACCGCAGCAGCCTTCAGGCAGCCATCGGCTTGCCGGTCAGCTCCACACCGGCCGCCCGCATCTCCTCCAGCGCCCGGTCCGTCGTCGCCCCGGACACGCCGGCCGTCAGGCCCAGCAGCACATGCGTGCCGAACCCGGCCCGCACCCCGTCGAGCGCCGTCGCCCGCACACAGTGGTCCGTGGCGATCCCGACCACGTCGACCGCCTCGATCTCGCGGGCCCGCAGCCAGTCGGCCAGCGGCACACCGTGCTCGTCCTGGCCTTCGAAGCCGCTGTACGCCGCCGCGTAGGCACCCTTGTCGAAGACGGCGCTGATGGCGCCGGACGCCACGGCGGGCGCGAAGTTCGGGTGGAAGCCCACTCCCTCCGTGCCGGCCACGCAGTGCGGCGGCCAGGAGTGGACGAAGTCCGGGTTCCGGGAGAAGTGGTTGCCCGGGTCCACATGGTGGTCACGGGTGGCCACCACATGCCGGTAACAGGCCGTGGACTGGCCGATCAGGTCGGTGACGGCGGCGGCGACATCGGCGCCGCCCGCGACCGCGAGGCTTCCGCCTTCGCAGAAGTCGTTCTGCACATCGACGACGATCAGGGCGCGGTGCATGGCGGAATCCTTGTCCTGGGGGAGAAGGGGGGTGGCGGAAGGAGGGCGTGCGCCGGAGCGGGAGGCGGTCCCGACAGCCGTTCCATTCCCGCTCACCTGCGGTTCATGCGTACGGGAGTGGTTCATCCGTACGGTCTGTGCGGTACGGGACGGGTCCGTGGTTACCGGGCGCGCCCGTGATTACCCCCGCACCGCGGATCAGACGTACTCGGTCGGGATGACCGGCTCGCCCCGGGACAGCTGGAACGCCGACATGGGCAGGGTGGCCCGGACGGCCAGATGGCGTTCACGCACCGCGTCCAGCGGCTCGCGCTCGACGACCTCGCCGCCCTTCACCAGCTCCACCAGGAGCTGCTGGTCCTGGAAGTCCGCGGGCACCTCGCCGGTGCCGATCACCTCGGCCTCGGCGATCCCGTCGGCGTCGGTCCTGCGCGCCGCCCACTTGCGTCCGCCGCGCGACGTCTTGGCGCCCAGCGACTTCTTCGCCACGGGCCGGAGCGGCGCCTGCGGGTCGGCCGACGTGGCGCGGGCCACCAGCTTGTAGACCATCGAGCAGGTGGGGTGCCCGCTGCCGGTGACGAGCTGGGTGCCGACCCCGTACGCGTCGACGGGCGCCGCGGCCAGTGAGGCGATGGCGTACTCGTCCAGGTCGGACGTGACCACGATCTTCGTCCCGGTGGCGCCCAGCGCGTCCAGCTGCTGGCGGACCTTGTGCGCGACGAGCAGCAGGTCCCCGGAGTCGATACGGACGGCGCCCAGCTGGGGCCCGGCCACATCGACGGCGGTACGGACCGCCTCGGCCACGTCGTACGTGTCGACCAGCAGGGTGGTGTCCCCGCCCAGCGAGGCGACCTGGGCGGTGAACGCCTGCCGCTCGTCGTCGTGGAGCAGCGTGAACGCGTGGGCGCTCGTGCCGACGGTGGGGATGCCGTACCGGAACCCGGCCGCCAGATCCGAGGTGGTGGAGAATCCGCCGACGTACGCGGCACGGGCCGATGCGACGGCCGCCAGCTCATGGGTGCGGCGGGCGCCCATCTCGATCAGCGGCCGGCCGCCGGCCGCCGCGTTCATCCGGGAGGCCGCCGCGGCGATGGCCGAGTCGTGGTTGAGGATCGAGAGGATCACGGTCTCCAGCAGGACGCACTCCGCGAAGGAGCCCTCGACCCGCAGCACCGGCGAGCCGGGGAAGTAGACCTCGCCCTCCGGATAGCCCCAGATGTCGCCGCCGAACCGGTAGGACGCGAGCCATTCGGCGGTGGGTCCGTCGACGATCTCCTGCTCGCGCAGGAAGCGGAGCTGGTCCTCGTCGAAGCGGAAGTTCTCCACGGCGTCCAGGACACGCCCGGTGCCCGCCACGACGCCGTAGCGGCGGCCCTCGGGCAGCCGCCGGGTGAAGACCTCGAAGACCGACCTGCGGTCGGCCGTGCCGGCCTTCAGGGCGGCCTGGAGCATCGTGAGCTCGTACTGGTCCGTGAAGAGCGCTGTCGACGGCACATGCACCGGCAGGCCAAGGTCCGCAACGTTCACAACGGTCAACCTCGCACTTTCGTCCGGGCCGGTCCGGCTCTGCCGGCCGGGTCTCCCGGGGCTGTTCCCCTCTCGATGGGGCGTACGAAGGATGCTACCCCCTATTTCGTCAGAGTGACGAGATCTAGGGACCGGTGTGTGCGCCGCCACTCCACGGGTGGCAGCATGGGAGGCGTGAGTGTCGCCCCCGTAGAGATCGAACGTCCCGAATCGGCCGAGGAGACCTTCGAGGTCCCCGAGCCCGATGTGCCCTGGGTGACGCTCGTCCACAACGACCCGGTCAATCTGATGAGCTATGTCGCCTACGTCTTCCAGAGCTACTTCGGCTACTCGAAGGACAAGGCCCACAAGCTGATGCTCGACGTGCACCAGAAGGGCCGGGCAGTGGTCTCCAGCGGCAGCCGTGAGGAAATGGAACGCGACGTGCAGGCGATGCATGGTTACGGCCTGTGGGCCACTCTCACCCAGGACCGCAACTGATGGCCGGACAGTTCGACGCGGTGCCGGGCGGCGGTGCGGCCGTCGCGCTCGACGAGGTCGAGATGTCCATCCTGCGCTCGCTCGCGGTCCAGCTCCTGGAGCTGGTCGGCCCCGGTGAGGAGCCGGTCGACGGGGAGGACCCGCTGGCCTCGCTCTTCGCCGAGGGTCCGAGCAAGCCGCCGGACGACCCGGCGCTCGCCCGCCTCTTCCCGGACGCGTACGGCGACGAGGAGCCCGACTTCTCGTCCGAGTTCCGCCGCTTCACCGAGAACGACCTGCGCACCCGCAAGCGCGAGGACGCGCTCGCCCTCGTACGGACGCTCGATGAGGCAGGGGCAGGGGCAGGGGCAGGGGCAGAGGCCGCGGGTGCGGCAGGCGGTGCGAAGGGCGCGGACGGTGACCGCGAGCGCGCCCTCCCCGACGGCACTGTGCTGGTCACGCTCTCGCCCGACGACTCGCGCCACTGGCTCGGCGCGCTCAACGACCTCCGGCTGACCATCGGCACCCGCCTCGAAGTCTCGGACGACGAGGAGGCCGAATCCGCCGACGGGGGGCTGTACCGGCTTCCGGACGACGATCCCCGCAAGCCGATGGTGATGGCCTACCTCTGGCTCGGCGCGCTGCAGGAAACGCTCGTCGAGACGCTGATGCCGTAACGGGTCCTGAGCCGTCCGCCCCCGTCGCCCCCCGGGGGCGCGGTCCACCCGGTCACCACCTGATTGTCCGCCTGACCGTCCGCTCAAAGGACGCTCAAATCCGGATAACGATGACGTCACCGTGGCGGAATGCTTTGCTCCGCCCGGTGCTTTTCGTCCGGTTCTTCCAGTGGCGTGAGTCACATTTTCCCGGGAGGATCTCTTTCCCGGCCGTGTTAAATCTTACGACCACCCGGGGTCACCACCCCCCGCCCCCGGGGCCGCCACGTCAGGCCGACCGCCGACAGCACTCCACCATCCGCGGGTTCTGCCCTCCAGGATCGTCACAGTCGATCCGAGCCTCGTCAGGCCGGATCGGCATGGAGAAAGGCGCAACACCATGACCTCAGTGCAGGTCGACCAGGAGCACGACGGCATTGCGGCCGAGGACGCCGGATCGGGCGAGGGATACAAGCGGGGCCTCGGGGCCCGCCAGATCCAGATGATCGCGATCGGCGGTGCCATCGGCACCGGCCTCTTCCTCGGCGCCGGCAAGGCCATATCCAAGGCCGGACCGAGCCTCATACTCGCCTACGCCATCGCCGGCCTGGTCATCTTCTTCATCATGCGGGCCCTGGGCGAACTGCTCATGTACCGCCCGGTCTCCGGCTCCTTCTCGGAGTACGCACGCGAGTTCATCGGCCCTTTCGCGGGCTATGTCACCGGCTGGACGTACTGGCTCTTCTGGGTCGTCACCGGCATCACCGAAGTCACCGCGGCCGCCACCTATATGACCTTCTGGTGGAACATTCCCCAGTGGCTCTCCGCGCTGGTCTTCACGTTCATCCTCTACGGCGTGAACCTGATATCCGTGAAGCTCTTCGGTGAGCTGGAGTTCTGGTTCTCGATGGTCAAGGTCACCGCGATCATCGGCATGATCCTCATCTGTGCCGGGATCCTCACCGTCGGCTTCTCGGACGCGGGCGACACCGCGAGCGTCGCCCACCTCTGGGACCAGGGCGGTTTCTTCCCCAAGGGGATCACCGGCACCCTGATGACCCTGCAGATCGTGATGTTCGCCTTCCTCGCCGTCGAGCTGGTCGGGGTCACCGCGGGGGAGTCCAAGGAGCCCAGGAAGGTTCTGCCCAAGGCCATCAACACCGTGCCCTGGCGTATCGCGGTCTTCTACATCGGCGCCCTGATCATGATTCTCTCGGTCGTCCCGTGGACCGAGTTCCACCCCGGAGTCAGCCCCTTCGTCGCCGCCTTCCAGAAGATGGGCCTGGGCGTCGGCGCGGGCATCGTCAACTTCGTCGTGCTGACCGCCGCCCTCTCCTCCTGCAACTCCGGCATGTACTCCACCGGCCGGATGCTGCGCGACCTGGCGCTCAACGGCCAGGGTCCGAAGGCGTTCACGTCCCTGACGAAGAGCGGCACCCCGCTCCTGGGCACCACCGTCTCCGCCGCACTGATGCTCGTCGGTGTCTGGATCAACTACCAGTGGCCGGGCCAGGCGTTCAACTACGTCGTCTCCTTCGCCACCATCTCCGGTATGTGGGCCTGGATCGTGATCCTCATCTGCCAGATCCGCTACCGCGCCAAGTCCGAGCGCGGCGAACTCCCGAAGTCCAGCTTCCGGGCACCCGGAGCCCCCTGGACCAGCTGGTTCTCGCTCGCCTTCATCGCCCTCGTCATCGTGATGATGGGCATCGACAAGGACACCCGGGTCTCGCTGTACGCGGCGCCCTTCTGGGCCCTGCTGCTCGGCGTCACCTATCTGGTGCTGCGGGCCCGCAACCCGCAGGGCGCGGCCTTCGCCAAGCGCGAGAGCTGACCGGAAACGGCCTTCTCGCCACCCTTTTCCCAGCATGTGGGCAGGCTCGTACCACACTCCGGTACGAGCCTGCCCACCCGTCGCCCACCGCCACCCTGCCTGACGCGTGCCCGCGGCCCCTTGGTCCTGCTGCTTATCCTGACGGCATGCTGACCCTTACCCAGGCCCTGTACGACCAGATCGTGGCGCACGCCCGCGCCGACCACCCCGACGAGGCATGCGGCATGGTCGCGGGCCCGGAGGGCTCCGGCCGCCCCGAGCGGTTCATCCCGATGCTGAACGCGGCCCGCTCGCCCACGTTCTACGAGTTCGACTCGGCCGACCTGCTCAAGCTCTACCGCGACCTGGACGACCGCGACGAGGAGCCGGTGATCGTCTACCACTCGCACACCGCGACTGAGGCGTACCCCTCCCGTACGGACATCACATACGCGAACGAGCCGGGCGCGCACTACGTCCTCGTCTCCACCGCCGACACGGACGGCGCCGGGCCCTTCCAGTTCCGCTCGTACCGCATCGCCGAAGGCGTGGTCACCGAGGAGGAAGTGACCGTCGTCCCCTGAGACCTGCCGGGTCCGGCGACACCTGCGGTCACTGCGTGAGGGCTTCTCAGCGCACAGCCGAGATCTCTGCAGCCGGAGGATTGACATGTCCTCACGGCAAGCCGTCGTATGAAGGCTCGTCGGGCCCGGAGACAGGTCAAGGAGCTTTCTTGTGAAACGTATATGGCGGCCACTTGTCGCGGTGGCCGTAGCCTTCGGCGCGATGGCCGCCGCGCCTGCCGCGACGGGTGCCGGAAGACCGGCGGCCGGCACTCCGGTGAGTGCCGCGGCCGACGACGCGAAGGTCGTCCCGGTCCAGGTGACCGGCGACCCGGCCAATCGCTGGAACCTGGTGGTACTCGGAGACGGCTACACCGCGTCCGAGATGCCCACATTCCTCGACCAGGTCGACCAACAGCTGAACGTGCTCTGGAGCCTTGAGCCCTACAAGAGCTACCGGAACTACATCAATGTCTACGCCGTCGAGACTCCCTCCAAGGAGTCGGGAATCAGCTGCGACCCTCAGCTGAGCTCCCCGAAGCGCAACACCCCTCTGGGGATGAAGCTCTGGAGCGGCTGCTCCACGAGCGGAATTCAGCGGCTGCTCGTGATGGACGACAACGCGGCCAAGAAGTACGCGGCCCTGGCCCCGAAGACGGATCAGATTCTCGCGCTGGCCAACAGCGACACCTATGGCGGCGCGGGCGGCTCCTACGCCACCGCGACCGGCGGCAACGCCATGTCGGCACTGATCGCCCCGCACGAGCTCGGCCACTCCTTCGGCGGTCTCCAGGACGAGTACGACTACTACTCCCGGGGAGTGACCAGCGGAACCTACAGCGGTGGTGAACCCGACTCGGCCCACCACACCCTGCTGACCGAGCAGCAGATGCGTGACCAGAAGGCCAAGTGGTGGCGCTGGCTCGGGGAGAAGAGCGAATCGGGCGGCACCATCGGCCGGTACGAAGGCGGCATGTACTACACCGAGGGCGTCTGGCGGCCGAGCCAGCACTCGATGATGAAGACGCTCGGCTACTCCATGGACCAGGTGAGCCGTGAACGGATGACGGCGGGCCTGTCGGGGGCCGTCAACCTCATCGAGGACTCGACGTCCACCGATGGACCCGTGGGCCCCGCCGACGAGTTGTGGATCGACACCGTTCACCCGGTCCACCACGAACTCGACGCCATCTGGAGCGTCAACGGCAAGGTGGTCCACTCCGTCGCCGGCGCCCGCAGCGTCAAGGTGCGGGACCTCCACGCACGCGCGGGCGACACGATCGGCGTGAAAGTCGTCGACGACACGGACTTCGTCCGCGATCCCGCCCTTCGGGACAGCCGCAAGATGACGGCCACGCGCGAGTGGACGGTCGGGACACACGCTGCACCGTCCGCGCACTCCGCACCATCCGCACACTCCGCATCCTCCGCCGACGGTGCTCCGAAGATCTCCCTGGCGACGCCCACCGAGCGGCCCGTCGGAGCGACTGACGTCCTGTGGGTCGACCCGAGTCACCCGCGCGACCACGCTCTGAACGTGGTGTGGCGGCTCGACGGCCATGTCGTGGCGCATTCGACGAGTCTCGATCTCGGCGGCCTCCGGCTCAGGAAGGGCACCCACCATGTCAACGTCAGCGTGAGCGATGCACGCAAGCCCTCCTCGCCCGCGGCAACCGAGCGGTGGACCGTCGACAACACGGCGGCAACCACCAGCTACCTCGTGTCGGACCCGGTCAGCGTCTCGCGGAACAGCGACGGCACACCGCACTACACCGTCAAGGATTCCTTCAGCCTCGGCCTCACGGCACACGACGACCAGCCAGGGGCGCTGACCTCGGAATTCCGGGTCGACGGCGACGGGTGGTTCCACTACTTCGGCTGGCCTACGGACGGTTCCAAGCCCTTCCTGTTCACTCCCACCGGAACGAACGTGGACGACCTCATCTACGGCAACCTCGGCACGGGAGGTCTGTCCACCTCGCCGTTCACCAAGCGGCTGCCCGGATACGGCACCCACCAGATCGAGTACCGCTCCGTGGACGCAGCGGGCAACGTGGCACCGCTCAAGAAGTTCACCGTCACGGTGCTCCCCAAGGACCCGACCCCGCCGGGCTCCGTACCCGTCACATCGAGTGCGGTGACCCGCTGCGTCAAGGACCAGACACAGATCCAGGTGTCCGCCCGGAACCGGTCGGCACACAAGGCCACCCTCACCGTGAAGACGTCCTACGGCGAGCGGACCTTCAAGAACGTCCCCGCGAACGGCAGGGTCTCGGCGGTCTTCCGCACCGGCGAGCCGACCACCGAGACCGGCAGCGCGACGGTCACCGCGCACGCGAAGGCCAAGGGCTCCAGCAGCACCAACGCCCATGAGCTCGACGCCACCTACCAGGTCCCCTACAACCGGTTCGCCTGCGACTGAACACATCCCGCGGTTGGGCGGCGGTCCCCGGCGGGGGCCGCCGCCCAAGACCTTTCAGTGCAAAGTCAGGCTGAACAGCGCGAGCGAGTCTCCGTTCCTGCGGCCCCTCACGCTCTCGGGTTCCGGGTCGGCGGTGCTTGCCCCTGCGTTCGGTGCTCGCAGGCCGTGATCGTGGTCGGGCGGGCCGCGGCGGCACCGTGCTCGGCCTCGCCCTCGTCGGGCGTGGCGGCGCCGACCCGGCTGAGAGCTGTCGCGGAGCTGTGCACCGAGCGGTGACCGGTCGGTGCGGGCTCGGTCTACCGGTTCGCGGTTTCGCGAGAGGCGATCCGGTTCGTGCGGCCGACCGCGCCGGCCACCGTGTTGCGCACCGCGAGGCCCGGCCGGGTGCGGGGCACCATGAGCCTGGAGAGCAGACCGACGCGTCGCTGCCGCGGACCCACCTCACGGCGGAGCCGCGACTCGTAGGCGGCGAAGGCGCGGGCGTGATCACCGGGATGGGCGGCGAGCTCTTCCGCGAGGGCGTACGCGCCCGCCATCGCCATACTGGACCCGTCCCCCAGCAGGGCTGTCGCCGCCGCAGCGTCCCCGAGCAGTACGACCCGTCCGCGGGACCACGAGGGCACTCGGACGGTGGTCAGGGGGTCGAAGAACGGAGCGGGGTGGTCGAGGAACGCCGCCACGAGTTCCGGTGCCCGCCACCGCACGTCGGCGTAGGCGTCGGCCACGGTCTGCTTGTGAAGGGCGATGTTCTTGCGGTCGTGGGGGGCCGGCTGTGTGGCCCGGAAGGTGAAGATCGCGAGCGGAGTGGTCCGCGAGGGGTGGACGACCAGCATCCGGTTCGGCACAGTCAGCATCGTCATCTCGCTCGGGTCCTCGACGGCGCCGGGTTCCAGCGGGACGGTCGCGCCGTACAGGCCCAGGTCGCTCGCGAACTGCCGCTCGGGTCCGAATATCAGGCGCCGTACGGTGGAGTGCATCCCGTCGGCACCGACGACCAAGTCGAAGCGCCGTGGGGCGGACCGCCGGAACGTGACGTCGACCCCACCTCCGTCCTGGTCGAGGGCGGTGACCGTGTCGTCGAACAAGAACTCGGCCTCGGTCTGCGCCGACCGGTGGAGCACCTCGGACAGGTCGGCCCGGGTCACCTCGACCGTCGGCGCCTCGTCCGAGGTGAGCGGGAGTCGCAGGATTCGCCTGCCGCCGGGGTCGAGCAGGGTCAGTGACCGATTGCGGGTGGCGAGTCCGCGGAGCTGCGGGAGGATGCCCATGCGGTCGGCGACCGGGATCGCGGGCCCCTTCACGACGATGGCGCTACCGCCGGAGCGCAGCTGCCGGGCGTGTTCGACGACCGTCGGCCGGTAGCCGTTCCGGGAGAGCCAGTGGGCGAGTGCGGGCCCTGCGATTCCGGCACCGACTATCAGCACCTCGGGCTTCTTCATGACGATGACCTCTCGGAGTGTCGATGACCAGGTCCCCGGCGAGTGCGGAGGCCGGGTCTCAGGGAGTGGCGGCACGGGGCCGCGCATCCCAACCAAGGTAAAAAAGATTTGGTACCTCAGTGGAGCACATCTTTCAGGTACGATGCAAGACGTACTTAAAGGAGGTGCGGCATGGCCGGGAGGAACCTGGTCGGCCCGGAGGCCGATGCGCTCGATCTGGGGGCGGTGTTTCGCGCCCTCGCCGACAGACACCGTCGTTCGGTGATGACGGAGTTGGCCGCCGACCGCAGCGACAGCGAGCGGGGCTGCAACTCGTTCGATCTTTCGATCTCGAAGCAGAGCCAGACCCACCACTTCCGCGTCCTGCGCGAGGCGGGTCTCATCGACGAGGTCGACTACGGCAACCGCAAGGGCATCCGGCTGCGACGCGCGGACATCGAGAAGAGATTCCCCGGGCTGCTCGCCCTCCTGGGAGCAGAGCCCCCGGGCGGTACCGCTCCGCGCTGAGCACGGGCGGGCGCAAGTGTTCGCGCTGTGACCTCTCGGCTCCGGGGTCGTGTGCTTGATCCGTCTTCGCGCGGACAGTCAGGCGACAACCGTCCGGCTCGGGCTTCCCTCCGAGGGCCGCTCCGGTAGCGGTTACGCGGTTCCGGCAGCCGCCTTTCCCGTAGCGTTACGGCGGGAGAAGGCCCGGTCCGCCCGGCAGGGCCGGGCGCGGCAGACCGACGTGGAAGAGAGCGTATGGACGCGGACGACTGGGACGAGCGTTACCGGGCCGTGGAGCGCGTGTGGTCGGTCGAGCCGAACAGGTGGGTGGTGCGTGAGACCTCCGGTCTGAAACCCGGACGGGCCCTGGATCTGGCCGCGGGGGAGGGGCGCAACGCCCTGTGGCTGGCCGACCGGGGGTGGCGGGTGGACGCGATCGACTTCTCACCGGTCGCCGTCGGCCGGATCAGGGACGCGGTCGGCAGCGGCCAGGAGCCGGTGCGTGCCTCGGTGGCCGACGCCACCCGCTACACCCCCGAAAAGGCCGCCTACGACCTGGCCCTGATCTCGTATCTGCAACTGCCCCGGCAGGACATGCTTGCAGTGCTGGCGAGTGCCTGCCGGGCGGTCCGGCCCGGCGGCACGCTGCTGCTGGTCGGCCACGATGCCGGCAATCTTGAGTACGGCACGGGGGGTCCGCAGGACGCGCGCGTGCTGTCCAGCGTCGAGTTCGTACGCGAGGCGTGGGAGCCGTATGCCGACCTCGTCGTGGCCGAGGTGGTCCACCGTCCGGTCGGTGAGGCCGAGGCACTCGACACGGTGGTCCGCGCCGTGCGCCGATGAACCGGCGGTGAGCTCTGCGGTCCGTCCGGCGGTCCTCCCCGGAAGGTTGTCCGTGAAGCCTGTCCGCAGGGTGGACGGTTCAATCCCGTATGGCGAGATCACACCTCGGTCCGGGGGGCGGGAATCGATACGATGAGCCCATGGTTTCCCATGACGTGAGCGAAAAGACGCCGGGCGCGACGCCCGTCACGCTGCGCTCCGCGTCCACCCTCTTGCTGGGGGCCTTTGGATGTGGGGCCGCACGGCTGCACGTCGACCTGTGCCGCCTCGACAGCGCAATCTGTCCGTGCCGCGTTGCCGTCTGAGCCGCGGCCCCGCGTAAGCACCACGCACCACCACCGGTACGACCGGCACCACGCGCGCTGCCGCGCCCTCCGCCACACCATCCGACAGGAGCCCAGCCATGGCCATCGAGGTCCGCATCCCGACCATCCTCCGCACCTACACCGACGGCGCCAAGGCGGTCGAAGGCAGCGGTGACACCCTCGCCGCCCTGCTCGCCGACCTCGAAACCCGGCACAACGGCATCCGCGAGCGCATCGTCGACGGCGACCAGCTCCGCCGCTTCGTGAACGTCTACCTCAACGACGAGGACGTCCGCTTCCTCGACGGCATCTCCACCAAGCTGGCCGACGGCGACAGCGTCACCATCCTTCCGGCCGTGGCCGGCGGCATGGTCTGAGCCCGATGCGATACGACTCCCCGCTCGCCGCAGTGGGCAACACCCCGCTCGTACGGCTCCCGCGCCTGTCCCCGTCGGACGACGTGCGGATCTGGGCCAAGCTGGAGGACCGCAACCCGACCGGATCGATCAAGGACCGCCCCGCCCTCCACATGGTCGAACAGGCCGAGAAGGACGGCCGGTTGACCCCGGGCTGCACCATCCTGGAGCCCACATCGGGCAACACCGGCATCTCGCTCGCCATGGCGGCCCGGCTCAAGGGCTACCGGATCGTCTGCGTCATGCCGGAGAACACCTCCCAGGAACGCCGCGACCTGCTCACCATGTGGGGCGCCGAGATCATCTCCTCGCCGGCGGCCGGCGGCTCCAACACCGCCGTACGCGTCGCCAAGGAGCTGGCGGCCGAGCACCCCGACTGGGTGATGCTCTACCAGTACGGAAACCCGGACAACGCGGGCGCGCACTATGCGACCACCGGCCCGGAGATCCTCGCCGACCTGCCGTCCGTCACCCACTTCGTGGCGGGCCTCGGCACCACCGGCACCCTCATGGGCGCCGGCCGCTATCTGCGCGAGAACGTCCCGGACATCAGCATCGTCGCCGCCGAACCTCGCTACGACGACCTGGTCTACGGGCTGCGCAACCTGGACGAGGGCTTCGTCCCCGAGCTGTACGACGCGTCGGTGCTCACCACCCGCTTCTCGGTGGGCAGCGCGGACGCGGTCGCCCGCACGCGTGAACTGCTCCAGCAGGAAGGCATCTTCGCGGGTGTCTCGACCGGTGCGGCGCTCCACGCGGCGATCGGCGTCGGCAGAAAGGCCGTCAAGGCCGGCAGCCCGGCGGACATCGTCTTCATCGTGGCGGACGGCGGCTGGAAGTACCTGTCGACCGGCGTCTACACCGCCCCCACGACGGAAGCGGCCATCGAAACGCTCCAGGGGCAGCTCTGGGCCTGAGCGGCTGCCCGGCCTCTCGCCCGGCTCGTACCCGGCCCGCCCCGGGCCCCGGAAGAGCCCGGCGGGCGACCAACCCCGCCACGTGCCCCCCCCCCTCCCCCACCCCCCGGGCCCCATCCCCCCCCCCCCACCGGAACA
>NZ_JBHYWP010000106.1:27496-27976 GCF_042751845.1 Streptomyces sp. NPDC059398
GGGGGGCCCCCGCCCCCGCCCCCGGGCGCCCCCCGCCCCCCCCGCGCCCCCGCCCCCCCCCCGCACGGCAGACCTACCCCGCCAGGTGCCGCACCCGGTCCCACACCGCCGGGTCCACATCCCCCGCCCACCTGCGGAACTCCCGCACCCGGACATCCCGCAACTCGTCCGTCTCCAGGAAGCTCCGCCGCTGCTGGGCATCGCCCACCGCCCCCGCGGGCAGCGCGATCACCCCGGGCCGCTCCTCGTGGTGCTTACTGGTGATCTTGGCGACCAGCGCCGCGTCACCCCGCACCGACAGCACCAGGCACGGCCGGTCCTTGCCGCCCGGCCCGTCCTCGTACGGCACGAGCGCCCACCAGATCTCGCCCGCCCGCGGCACCCGCCCCGGCCGCCCGGACCGCTACGAGGCCCGCCCCGCGGGCGACCGCGGCTCCCGGCCGGCCGGACGCCCCGGCGGCCGCCCGCGGCCCCGCGGCC
>NZ_JBHYWP010000107.1:0-26644 GCF_042751845.1 Streptomyces sp. NPDC059398
GCCCGGGGCTCCGACGCGTCCGGCTGCCCGTACCCGGGCCAGTCCTGCTGCCGGGGGCCGCCCTACCGCCGGGTACGGGTCCTGTCGTGGACACGGACGATCCCGCCGTACGTCGAGATGTAGGCGGAGCCGTCGGGCCCGAGGGTGAGGGGGGACCAGTTGTTGTTGTAGGCGTCACCGGTGCCGGTCAGGACACGGAAACGGGTCCGGCCGGTGCGCCAGTCGATGGCCGTGAGGTACCAGGCGTCGGTGCCCCCGCTGTCGGACGGCTTGGAGTAGGCGTACAGCAGGCCGTTGGAGCGGGAGAGTTTGGTGACGACGGTGGGGGACTGCTCGGCGCTGGTCCAGGCGGTCGTGCAGCCGGTGCCCGCCCTGTTGACCTCGATCTTGGTGATGCCGCCGGGGGTGCTTCTGCCGCCCTGGGTGCTGCGGACCGATGTGTAGCCGTAGTCGTTCTCCACCGTGAAGCCGTTGCCCCAGGCGGTCAGCGAGTTCTCGGTGGCACCGGCGCCGGGCCGGAACACGGGGACGGAGCAGACCAGACGGTGGTCCCCCGCGTGGTCACCCCGCTTGTAGACCAGGACGTGCATCCGGGGGTCGGCGTTGTCGGTGATGCCGACGTAGCCGCCGCCCAGCAGGGCGGGGGTGGCGCCGGTGCCCTGGTTGATCTGGCCGGGCTTGGTACGGGTGCCCCGGTCGTAGGTCTCGCGCCAGTCGGTGCGCGGGGTGCCGTCCGGCGTCGCGTGCATCTTGTACAGGGCGTGGTCGGTGGCGATGAAGACGCCGTCGGGGCCGGTGGAGAAGGAGTTCTCGATCTGCTCGCCGGTGAGGCGGACCGTCCTGACGGCGCCGGTGGCCGGATCGACGGTGCCGACGCGGCCGTGGTCGCTGACCCACCACATCAGGCCCCGGTAGTCCGCCTGGACCGCGGTCACCGGGTCGCACTCGCCCTCCGGGTCGGGGGCGGCGGCGGTGGCGCAGTCGTGCGGCAGCCGGGGACGCAGGTTCCAGCTCTTGTCCTGCTCGAACTCCCATCGCCCGGAACGGGTGTGATGAGCCGTCAGCCTCTGGATGCGCTGGTCGGCGGCGGCGATGACGATGCGGTCCCGGTTGTCCAGGTAGTAGTAGGAGCCCGAGGTGTCGGAGAACATCAGGGCGGGGTTGTGGGTCGCGGCGGCCCGGTATGTGGAGGGCCGCACCGGGAGCGGGTAGGAGGCCAGGTCCCTGAGGGTGACGGGATCCTCCAGGCGCAGGGTCGGGTGGTGGGACGCGCTGCCGCAGTTGAGGACCATCAGCCCGTTGTGCAGGAAGGTCGCCGTGGCGCACTGGGCCGGGTCCGCGGGATCGGTGACCTTGCTCGCGCTGGTCACCCGCGGCCGGCGCCCCAGGGGGCCGCCCTGCGGCTGAGTGTTGCTCGCATAGCTGTCGCCGTGCATGGCGCTGAGCCCGTCGGGTGCCATGGCCGGGTTGTGGATCTCGCCGCCCGGCACGGGGTGCGGGGCGGCGGGACGGCCGGTGAAGCCCGGCACCTGGTCCATGCCGGGGCTGGTCGGCAGGGGGCCGGGCAGAGCGGGGTCGGCCTGGGCGGGGTCGGTTTGTGCGGGTGCGGGTGCGGGTGCGGAGATGGTGTGGGCGCGGCCGGATGCGGCGTCGGCGGGTCCGGCGACGGCCAGCGCCAGGGCGGCCGCCGCGGCGAGAGAGGCGGCCGCTGTCACGGCGCGGCGCGGCTTCCCGGGTATCGGGGGTTTCGGCGTCGGGGGCATCTGCGTGGTCCTTCCCTGACATGCATACGGAGAGAGATGCATACGGAGAGATGCATACGGATGATGAAGGCAGGCGCTATTAAGGTACACGCCTTATTAAGGTATCCGCCTTACCGGAGACGACTCCATTAAGAAACGGGCCTTAACATGGCCCCATGAGCCGAGGGAGTGCGACGCGCGAGGTCATGGCCGAAGTGGCTCTGCGGATGTTCGCCGAACGCGGCATCGACGCCGTCTCGCTCAGGGAGATCACCACCGCGTCCGGCCAGCGCAACAAGTCGGCCGCCCAGTACCACTTCGGCACCAAGGAACAGCTGGTCCGGGAGATCTTCGAACGGCACACCGGGCAGGTGAACGCCCACCGCCACCGTCTCCTGGCCACCCTGCGCGAGCGGACCGGGCGCCCCACCCTGGAGGAGCTGGCCGACGTGCTCATCCGCCCGCTGGCCGAGACGGTCGACGGGCACAGCCACTACGCGCGGTTCCTCGCCCAGGTGTCGACACCCCCCTGGACGGGCGCCCTCGTACGGGCGGACCCGGCGGCGACCCAGAGCGTGCAGACCGTCTTCACCGCGCTCGCCCAACTCCTCGACGACCTGCCGGAACCCGTCCTGCGCACCCGTCTCGCGCTGGCGATGATGCTCACCGTCCGCGCACTGTCCGCGTGCGAGCACACGATGGCTCCCGGCGGCGGCCCGGACGGTGCCCAGCCGGACGACGTACGGGCGGATGACACCCGGCCGGACGACGTACGGGCGGATGACACCCGGCCGGACGACGTACGGGCGGATGACACCCGGCCGGACGACGTACGAGCAGGCGGCACCCAGGGGGACGACGTACGAGCCGACGAGGCAGGGGCCGACGGCGCGCAGACAGCCGACGCCCGCCGCGTGGCGCTGCTCGCGGCCCAGCTGGTCGACATCACCGTCGGTATCCTGCGCGCCCCCGTCTCCGAGACCACCAGAAACCTCCTCCCGCCCGCCCCGCACACCCCGGCCTCCGCCGCCGGCGACACCTGGCCCTGGCATCTGCTCATCGGCGCGGAGGCCGGACTCTGACCGCTGCGGCCAACCCCCGTGCCCCGGTGACGAAGGCGGTGGCGCATCGGCCGCCCACGCGCGGACGGTGCTCCGCGTGCCGCCGGAGTCTCACCCTGTACGCCGTTGACTCCGGCCGAACGGCCGTGCGACGGTGAGGAAGCGCTCATCCGGCGAGCGCTGGGGACTGGAGGCGGACCGCTGTGACCTTGGGAAACGATGAATCCCGCTCGGCCATGAACCGCAGTCTGACGCCGGACCAGCTCGAATTCTTCGAGAAGGGATTCGCCGCCCGGCCCGCGAACAGGCTGATGCAGAACGCCGTGACCCGGACACCGGTCGACGATGTCGCCCTGGACCGGCGGGTGCTCACCGGCATCGACCACTCGGTCTCCCACCACCTGGACGACTGGAAGGTCACCAACCAGAAGCAGAGCGGGCGCTGCTGGATGTTCGCCGGGCTCAACCTGCTGCGGGTCGGGGCGGCGGAAGCGCTGGGCGTGAAGGACTTCGAGTTCTCGCAGAACTACCTGCTCTGGTGGGACAAGTTCGAGCGGGCGAACCACTTCCTTGAGACGGTCATCGAGACCTCGGACCGGGACGTGGACGACCGTACGGTGGCCCATGTGCTGGCGGACCCGATCAGTGACGGCGGGCAGTGGAACATGTTCGTGGCGCTGGTCGCCAAGCACGGCCTGGTCCCCAAGTCGGCCATGCCGGAGACGCACAGCTCATCCGCGACCCGGTCGATGAACCGGGATCTGGAGACCTTGCTCCGCCAGGGCGCCCGCGATCTGCGCGCGCAGGCGGCCGAGGGTGCCGGGGCGCAGCGGGAGCGCAAGCGGGAGGTGCTTGAGGGCATCCACCGGGTGCTCAGCATCCACCTCGGCACGCCGCCGCAGCGGTTCCTGTGGCAGTGGGAGGACAAGGACCGCAAGTTCCACCGCGACGGCTGGCTCACCCCGGCGGAGTTCGCCGCTTCGTATGTGCGGCTCCCGCTGGACGAGTACGTCTGCCTGGTGCACGACCCACGGGAGTCGAGCCCGGTCGGGCGCACTTTCACCGTCGAGTATCTGGGCAATGTCGTCGAGGCCCCGCCGGTGGCCTATCTGAATGTGCCGATGGAGCTGCTGAAGCGGCTGGCCATGGACGCGATCGTGGGCGGCGAGCCGGTCTGGTTCGGCTGCGACGTGGCCAAGATGATGCGCGCGGACGCCGGTGTCTGGGACGCGGAGCTCTTCGACTACGCGGGTGTGTACGACGCCCCCTTCACCATGGACAAGGCCGCCCGGCTGCTGCACCACGACACACAGATGACCCACGCGATGCTGTTCACGGGCGTGGACGTGGTGGACGGGGACCCGCGCCGCTGGCGGGTGGAGAACAGCTGGGGCGAGGAGAAGGCCGACAAGGGCTTCTGGACGATGAACGACTCGTGGTTCGGCGAGCATGTCTTCGAGATAGCGGTCCGGCGCTCGGCGCTGCCACCGGAGCTGGCCGCCGCCCTCGACGAGGAGCCGATCGTCCTGCCCGCCTGGGACCCGATGGGCGCGCTGGCCGGCTGAGGGCGCGCTGGTGAAGGCGCGCGCCGGTCGGGTGAGGGTGCGCGCCGGTCGGCTGAGAGTGCCCGTCGGCTGAACTGAGGCCGTGCGCCGACCGGTTGGGGACGCCCTGGCCCATGAGCCGAGGCCGTACGGGGGACCGCCCGCCGCACGGCCGCCCCGGGCGACCCTTGACCCTGGTGCTCACGGCAACTACTTTGCGGGAGAAGCACACCCCTGACGACCCGCCCGGCCACGCGAAGGAGGCGACCAGCAGATGTACACCAGCTCTGATCTGGGCCGCCTCGCCCGCCGTACGGCCTGGGTTCCGGGCCGGGTCGCACACGGCTGCTGAGTACGCCGTTCTGATGTGCCCCGTCCGCGGCACATTCCACCTGTGACACCACCCCTTTCCCGGCACACGCCGGTGTGACGTCACCTCTTTCCCGGCACGCCGCTGTCGCGTGCCGATGTGCGCTCACCTCTCCTGCGTGCGGCGCCGAAGACCCAGAAAGCGGCCCGAAAAATGGCGAATACGATGCATCGACCCGTTCCGAGGCGAAACGAAGGCCCGGCATGGTAGCGGCGCGGATCACGGTCAACGGGAACGAGACACCGCTCGCACCGGCCACGCCCCACACCACCGCGCTGGACTTTCTGCGCGAGCGCGGCCTCACCGGCACCAAGGAGGGCTGCGCCGAGGGCGAGTGCGGCGCCTGCTCGGTCCTGGTGGCGCGCCCCGGGGTGAACAAGCCCACCGACTGGGTGGCGGTCAACGCCTGCCTGGTCCCGGCCGCGGCGCTCGACGGTCAGGAGATCATCACCTCCGAGGGCCTGGCCACCGCCGGTGCACCCGGCACGCCGGACACCCTGCACCCGGTGCAGGAGGAGATGGCGGTCCGCGGCGGCTCCCAGTGCGGCTACTGCACCCCGGGATTCGTCTGCAGCATGGCCGCCGAGTACTACCGCCCCGACCGCTGCGCGCACCCGGAGCAGTCCGACGGCGCTGCCCCCGCCGACCCCGCCGATCCCGCAGCCCCCGCCGCCGACCCCGAGCACGGCCCGAACGGCTTCGATCTGCACGCGCTGAGCGGGAACCTCTGCCGGTGCACCGGCTACCGGCCGATCCGCGACGCCGCGTTCGCCGTGGGTACGCCTCCCGAAGCGGACCCGCTGGCACAGCGCCGCGAGCAGTCACCGCCCGCACCGGTCGCCACCGATTACACCCGGGACGGCAGCGCGTTCCTGCGGAAGAACACCCTCGCCGAAACCGTACGGCTGCTGTGCGAGCGGCCGGACGCGGTGGTGGTGGCGGGCTCCACCGACTTCGGTGTGGAGGTCAACATCCGCTCCCGAAGGGCGGATTGCGTCATCGGTATCGACAGGCTGCCCGAACTCCGTGAGCTGCGCGTCGCATCCGACTCCGTCCTCATCGGGGCGGCCCTGACCCTCACCGAGATCGAGCGGCGGCTTGACGGCGAAGTCCCGCTGCTGGCAGAGCTGTTCCCACAGTTCGCGTCCCGGCTGATCCGTAACAGCGCGACCCTCGGCGGCAACCTCGGCACCGGCTCCCCCATCGGTGACAGCCCGCCCGTGCTGCTCGCCCTGGAGGCATCGGTGGTGCTCACCGGCGCCGAAGGTGAGCGCGAGGTCCCGCTGGCCGAGTACTTCACCGGCTACCGGCAGAGCGTACGGCGCCCCGGCGAGCTGATCCGCGCGGTGCGCGTGCCGCTGCCCCTGTCGCCGGTCGTGGCCTTCCACAAGATCGCCAAGCGGCGCTTCGACGACATCTCCAGCGTGGCGGTCGCCTTCGCGCTCGACATCGAGGACGGGACCGTCCGCAAGGCACGTATCGGCCTGGGCGGTGTGGCCGCCACCCCGATCCGCTCCCTCGCCACCGAGGCCGCCCTGGAGGGCAGGCCATGGACGGCGGAGACCGTCGAGTCCGCCGCCCGGGAGCTGCGCGGCGAGGGCACCCCGATGAGCGATCACCGGGCCAGCTCCCTCTACCGCTCCGCGATGCTCGGCCAGAGCCTGCTGAAGCTGTACGCACAAACCACCGAGGCGGTGCCGTCATGAGCCAGCTGTCCGAACGCCCCGAGAAGCCCGTCGTCGGTCTTCCGATGCCGCACGAGAGCGCCACCCTGCACGTCACGGGCGCCGCGCTCTACACCGACGACCTGGTCCAGCGCACCAAGGACGTGCTGCACGCCTACCCGGTCCAGGTCATGAAGGCCCGCGGCCGGATCACCGCGCTGCGCACCGGGCCCGCGCTCGACGTGCCGGGCGTGGTCCGCGTACTGACCGGTGCCGATGTGCCCGGGGTGAACGACGCCGGGATGAAGCACGACGAGCCGCTCTTCCCCGACGAGGTCATGTTCCACGGCCACGCGGTCGCCTGGGTGCTCGGCGAGACCCTGGAGGCGGCCCGGCTGGGCGCGGCGGCCGTGGAGGTGGAGCTCGACGAACTGCCTTCCCTGGTCACGCTGCAGGACGCGATCGCGGCCGACAGCTACCACGGCGCCCGGCCGGTGATGGTGCACGGCGACATCGACGCGGGCTTCGCCGACTCCGCGCGGGTGTTCACCGGTGAGTTCCAGTTCTCCGGCCAGGAGCACTTCTATCTCGAAACGCACGCGGCGCTGGCCCTGATCGACGAGAACGGGCAGGTGTTCGTCCAGAGCAGCACCCAGCACCCCTCGGAGACCCAGGAAATCGTCGCGCACGTGCTCGGCCTGCCCGCCCATGAGGTCACCGTCCAGTGCCTGCGCATGGGCGGCGGATTCGGCGGCAAGGAGATGCAGCCGCACGGCTTCGCGGCCGTCGCCGCCCTGGGCGCCAAGCTGACCGGCCGGCCGGTGCGCTTCCGGCTCAACCGGACCCAGGACCTGACCATGTCCGGCAAGCGCCATGGTTTCCATGCCAGTTGGCGGATCGGCTTCGACACCGAGGGCCGCATCCAGGCCCTCGACGCCACCCTGACGGCGGACGGCGGCTGGAGCCTGGACCTGTCGGAGCCGGTGCTGGCCCGCGCGCTGTGCCACATCGACAACACGTACTGGATCCCGCACGCGCGCGTCGCCGGCCGGATCGCCAGAACCAACACCGTCTCCAACACCGCCTTCCGGGGCTTCGGCGGGCCGCAGGGCATGCTGGTGATCGAGGACATCATGGGCCGGTGCGCGCCGCTGCTCGGCCTGGACGCCAGGGAGCTGCGGGAGCGCAACTTCTACCGGCCGGGCCAGGGCCAGACCACGCCGTACGGACAGCCGGTCACCCACCCCGAACGGATCGCCGCCGTCTGGGAGCAGGTCCGCGACGAGGCCGGTGTCGCCGGGCGCGAACGCGAGATCGCCGCCTTCAACGCCGCCCACCCGCAGACCAAGCGGGCCCTCGCGATCACCGGGGTCAAGTTCGGCATCTCGTTCAACCTCACCGCCTTCAACCAGGGCGGCGCGCTGGTGCTGATCTACAAGGACGGCTCGGTCCTGATCAACCACGGCGGCACCGAGATGGGGCAGGGCCTGCACACCAAGATGATGCAGGTCGCCGCCACCACCCTGGGCATCCCGCTGCACAAGGTCCGGCTGGCCCCGACCCGTACCGACAAGGTGCCCAACACCTCGGCCACCGCGGCGAGTTCCGGGGCGGACCTGAACGGCGGGGCGGTGAAGAACGCCTGCGAGCAGCTGCGCGGGCGGCTGCTCCAGGTGGCCGCGTCCCAGCTGGGTGCGAACGCATCGGACGTACGCATCGTCGAGGGCGTCGCCCGGGCCCTCGGCAGCGAGCGGGAGCTGGCCTGGGACGACCTGGTGCACACCGCGTACTTCCAGCGGGTCCAGCTGTCGGCTTCCGGCTTCTACCGGACCGAGGGTCTGCACTGGGACGCAAAGACGTTCAGGGGCACGCCGTTCAAGTACTTCGCACACGGCGCCGCCGCGACCGAGGTGGAGGTCGACGGCTTCACCGGCGCGTACCGCATCCGGCGGGTCGACATCGTGCACGACGTCGGCGACAGCCTCTCCCCGATGATCGACATCGGTCAGGTCGAGGGCGGCTTCGTCCAGGGCGCGGGCTGGCTGACCCTTGAGGACCTGCGCTGGGACACCGGGGACGGACCGCACCGCGGCCGGCTGCTGACCCAGGCGGCGAGTACGTACAAGCTGCCGAGCTTCTCGGAGATGCCCGAGGAGTTCAACGTCACGCTCCTGGAGAACGCCACCGAAGAGGGCGCGGTGTACGGGTCCAAGGCGGTGGGCGAGCCTCCCCTGATGCTGGCGTTCTCGGTACGGGAAGCCCTGCGGCAGGCCGCCGCCGCGTTCGGGCCGAGCGGAACCAGCGTCGAACTGGCCTCGCCCGCGACGCCGGAGGCGGTCTACTGGGCGATCGAGGAGGCCCGCAGGGGCGGGGCCTCCGGGGGCGTGGCCGACGCCGGTCCGGGCACGGTTACGGGTACGGACACGGACACGGGTACTGACACAGGCACCGGTAAGGGCCCCACTACGGACGCCGACGCCGATGCCGGCACCGATGCCGACGCCGCGGTGTTGAGCAGTGCCTGACATGACCTGGGTCGCCGCGGTCGCCCGGTTGCGAGCACGCCGGGAGCCCGGCGTCCTGGTGACCGTCGCGACCGTGCGCGGCCACGCCCCGCGCGACGCCGGCGCGAAGCTGGTGGTGGGGCGGAGCGAGGCATGGGGCTCGATCGGAGGCGGCAATGTCGAGGCCGTCGCGATCGACCGGGCCCGCGAGATGATCGTCGCGCTCCAGCCCGAGACCGAGCTGATCGACTTCGCCCTGAACGACAAGGTGACCACCCGGCACGGCGTGCAGTGCTGCGGTGGCACGGTCTCGGTGCTGCTCGAACCTCTGCCGGTGATGCGGGCCGTCGCGGTCTTCGGCGTGGGCCACGTCGGCCTGGAACTGGCCCGCATCCTGGCCCGCCAGGACCTCGACCTCCATCTGATCGACACCCGTGCCGAGATGCTCGGCGAGGAGCGGCTCGACGTACTGGCGGACGCGGTGGCCCAGATCCATGTGCACCACACACCGCTGCTGCCCGAGGAGGTACTGGCCGAACTGCCGCACGGCACGCACGTTCTGATCATGACCCATGACCACGCCGAGGACGCCGCCCTGTGCGACGGCGCCCTGCGCACCACCCATCTCGGCTCCATCGGGCTGATCGGTTCGGCGGCCAAGTGGGTGCGGTTCCGTAAACGCCTCGCCACCGAGGGAGGTCACAGCGAGGCCACCATCGACCGGATCAAGACCCCGATCGGCCTGGCCGACATCAACGGCAAGGAACCGGCGACCATCGCCGTGAGCGTCGCGGCCGACCTGCTGCGCACCTTCTGACCCCGGGCTGCCCCCCGGGGGACGCTGCGCGACGGCGCTGTCCAGGACAGCGCCGTCGCACACCTCACCGGTCCTTGAACTCTTCGACGGCCGCCCGGGTCGCCCTACGCATCGCGTCGCTTCCGGTGTGCCCCGAGTCCTCGATGATGTGCAGCCGGGCCCCCGGCCACGCCTTCGCCAGCTCCCACGCGGTGTGCACCGGAGCGGCCATGTCGTGCCGGCCGTGCACCAGCACCCCGGGGATCCCCGCCAGCTTGTACGCGTTCCTCAGCAGCTGATCCTCTTCCAGCCAGGCGCCGTGGCTGAAGTAGTGGGCACAGATGCGCACCAACGCGACCTGGGCATCGTGGGCATGGCCGCTGTACACACCGGGAACGCCATGGGGTTCGCCCGAGACGACCGCGTCCTCCCAGGCGATCCACGCGGCGGTGGCCTTCTCCCGGACCGCCCGGTCGGGGCTCTCCACCAGACGGGCGTAGGCCGCCAACAAGTCACCTTCCCGCTCCCTTTCGGGTACGCCGTCACGGAACCGGTCCCACGCCTCGGGGTAGAACCGCCCCGCGCCCCGGTAGAGCCAGTCGATCTCGGAGCGACGGGTGGTCGTCACCGCGGGGATGACGATCTGGCTGACCCGCCCGGGATGCCGCTGCGCATAGGCGAGGATGAGCGTGGAGCCCCAGGACCCGCCGTTGAGCAGCCACTTCTCGACACCGAGATGCTCACGCAACCGCTCGATGTCGTCGATCAGATGCCGCGTGGTGTTCAGACTCATGTCGGCCACGGGGTCACTGGCGTGCGGAGTGCTGCGGCCACAGTTGCGCTGGTCGAAGCGGATCACCCGGTAACACGCGGGATCCCATTCCCGGACCGGCTGCCGCGCCGCACCCGACCCGGGTCCGCCGTGCACGTTCAACGCAGGCTTGCCCGCCGGGTTTCCGAGCTGCTCGTAGTAGATGCGGTTGCCGTCGCCGGTATCGAGAAATCCGTCATCGTAGGGAGCGGTCGGAGGATAGAGGTCAACCATGACCGCTCATCCTACGAAGACCGCGCGG
The DNA here is from genome assembly GCF_042751845.1 of Streptomyces sp. NPDC059398. NCBI lineage: Bacteria > Bacillati > Actinomycetota > Actinomycetes > Kitasatosporales > Streptomycetaceae > Streptomyces > Streptomyces sp. NPDC059398. The sequence goes on from NZ_JBHYWP010000107.1 coordinate 10,755, forward strand.
TCAGACCGCCCAGACCGGCAAAACCCGGGCGGACCACCGGACGTGGCAGGAACTGGGCGGACCCGCACGAGTGACCGGTGGACGGCCGGCTACTCAGGCGGACCGGCCACGCCCACGCAGGCTTCGTTGCCCTCGGGGTCGGCCAGTACCCAGTTCGACGGCGCGTCGGCGTCGTTCACCAGCCGCCCACCGACCGCCAGCGCAGCACCTATCCGGGCCTCGGCCTGGTCGTACGGCACCCAGACGTCTATATGGACCCGATTGCGCTGCGGGCGCGGTGCATCCATCTGCTGGAAATAGAACGGCGCCCCGCGACGGAGCGGATCGATCAGGTCCTCGCCGCTGTTGGCGCGCCCCTGACAGCCCAGCAGGGCCCTCCAGAACGCCACCCCATCGGGAGCGGCGAGGGCATCGACGGTGACCTGAACGGTCTGCACGGCGGAGGGGTCGGCCGGTATGTCCAGGGCGCGAGCCACGGCCGAAATCTGCCGGGCCACCTCGACCTGCCGTTCGGTCAGCCCGTAATAGTCGCCAGTGACCGTGATCAGCCGCACCATCACGCCCTCCTGCCGCACATCGACGTCCGGGTGATCGCCCCCGACGCCCAGTATCTCACTGATCGCCTGCACGAACCGAGCACCAACCGCGAACGACCCGGTACGGAAGTACGCACAGGCCCCCTCACCCACGACACGCCAGTCCTCCCCACCGTCGGCCCCGTGGAACTGCTGCGGCCTGATGCCCCCGGTCTCACCGTCTCCGTAGGTCATCCGCTCAACGTAGCTGCCAGGTCCGACAACCAACGATCGCCAACCTCATGGCAGCGGCGGCCGCCATCGCCACGGCGACTCCGACGGCCGGCCTGGACGACAACCCCATGACTTGGACAACCACGGAGAAGCCCCGGGCCGCTGGCCTGGGGCTTCGTCATGGAGCGAGTGACGGGAACCGAACCCGCGCTCTGAGCTTGGGGATCAACGGGTCACACGAAGCTGAGCTGCCGCTTGAACTGCGGAAACCTGGGGTGGAGCGACTTCGGGGGAAGGGCTCCTTGTACCGTTGTTGACCAAGGATTTCCGGTCTGGAGGGCACAGCTGGGGCACGCAGTGATGAACGTGGCTTGCTGGGCGTGAGGACCTCGCTCATCGGTCTGGTGACGTGAGTAGGCTTGCATGGCAAGAGGATCCGTTGCAGGAGTAGGGCGATCGAAAATGGCCCATTTCTCGGCGCGACGTGGACTCCACGCCGAGCGTGGCTTTCACTGAGGCGGCGTCAGTCTCCATCTTCTGTCGCCCCTGCCGAGGGCTGCCCGGTATGCCTGCTCGAAATCGTCCACCAGTGCCTTCTCCAGGGCTGCCGCGGACCGGGGCCCCCGAAGGAACGAGCCGACCTTTATTCTTTGACTGGTAGCACTCAGCTGTGGCTTGCAATCATGTTGCCAATGAATTCCTCCGTATCGCTCGGTTGTAGGGCTTTGTTCGTAAGTCGTTCCATGAATCTTGTGTACGCTCGCTCCTGCACCGCTGGTACCACGTTCGGCGAGTCATCGTCTGCAGCATGATCAGGATCTTCGACGAGCCGAGACAGGTATTCCCCGCTTGCGAGAGGGGTTTCGGCGTAAGCAACCAATCGATCCATTGCCCCTCGATAGCTTTCGACCTCATCCGCCTTGTCGAGGTAGATGGCACCAGAGAGTTGCTCCAGGTGGACGACATCGGGTAGTTCTGGCTCCGCGAATTGCATGATGGTCACCGGTGCGCCGATCGCGGCATGGCCGCCCGCCTGGAACGGCAGGATCTGGAGCCTGATGTTCGGTAGTTCGGACACCTGGATGAGATGCCTCAATTGCTCCCGCATCACGTCTGGACCGCCTACTTCACGACGCAGCACCCCCTCATCCAAAATGGCCCAGACTTTCGGGGCCTCCGGGGTTGAAAGGAATTCCTGTCGCCTCATGCGCAATTCCACTCTTCGATCGATCGCCGTCTCGGACGCGAGCGGATCACCGATCCTGGTGACAGCCTCGGCATATTTCGCCGTCTGGAGCAGACCGGGGATGAATTGCACCTCGAAGGTGTGGATGTGGATGGCGCTTCGCTCAAGGGCGAACTGTGTCTGGAGCCACGGTGGCATGATGTCGCCGTAGTCGCTCCACCAATCCCTCTCATTTGCCGCGCGGGCAGATTCCTGGAATGCTTGGCGCACGTCCGGATCGTGCACCCCATACAGGGTGAGCAGTTCGCGGACTGCCTGGTCCTTGAAGGCGACCTGGCCGCGCTCCATTCGACTGATCTTGGCTGCGGACCAATGCAGCGCTGCCGCGACCTGGTGGCAATTGATCTGCTTGGACTCACGGAGCTCTCGCAGCCTGACTCCCAGGGCAATGCGCTGGGCGACCGGAGAGAGCCGAGGACGAAGGGGGGTGCCCGCACTGGCAGTGGGCTCCGCGTCGGCGGGAGGGGCGTCGCTACTGTCTGCTGCCACGCGCTCCAACGGAGGAGTCAACGGAACGGTATCCGCTGGCGCGGGCAGCGGTCTCACGTCGTCGGGCGCGGCCGTGGGAACCCCCCGAGGGAGCAGTGCCCGCTGAGCTCCGGCCACGTGATGGCGGGCGGCTGTGCGCAACCAGCACAGCGCGCGCTCCCGATGTCCCTGCTCAAGAAGCTCAAGAGCCAATGCGTAAGCCTCGTAGCCGAATTCAGCCTGATCGGCCTGCAAGGCCAGCGCCGCGCGTTCCTCGGCTGTCAGACGGTCGATGCTGTCCATGACGGCGTGAAAGCCACTGTCGCTCTGATCCTCGATGAGGCGCTGGTGCTGGTCGTCGCTGGTCACTTGGGCACCTCCTGCGAAGTGGCTGCCGTCCGGTAGCCCGTAAGCGCGGGTGCCGCACGGAGTTTGGACAGGGCCTTCTTTAGCAGTTTCTTCACGCCGTTCTCTCCGATGCCCATGAGCAGCGCGGTCTCCAAGACTGTCAGGTTGTCAATGTGGTGTAGGTGCAGAGCTTCGCGCTGCCGCTCCGGTAAGCAGGCCATAGCGCGTTCTACATCGACACGACGTTCGATTCCGAGAGGCAGGTCGGAGGTCATTGCATGGGTCAGCAGCGCCAAGTCCTCGCCTTCGAAAGGGGCCTCTCGCATCCGTCCGCGCCGCTCCCAGAACTCCGCGATGCGGCACCGGGCGATCGGGTAGAGCGCCTTGACCGGTTCGTCGTACGCTTGTAAATAAGCGTCATACTTGACGAAGAAGAGGCGCCAGATCTCCTGGCACACGTCCTCGATCCCCGGTTGGCCATCCACGCGCCGGCCCACGAACGCCGCCAATTTGGGGTGATGGGTTGTGTAGAAAATCTGCATGGCGTCTCTGCGTTCACGATCTCCCGCCCACTCGGCCGACGTTTCGCCGTCCTCCGCTTGACTCACCGGCCCTCTCCACCGCCTGCCGACCTCGCGGCCTCAGACTCGTAGGCGCCGGACACGCCCTCCGCTAGTACACCGCTCTCTTCTCGGAAGTCGATGGACCACGCCATGCCCCAGTGCGTCCGCTGCCGGGCCCTGGCCGGCTGGCAGTTCCCGGCAGCCGCGGTGATCACAGCAGCCATGGCCCGCCCTTGCTCGCGGGCAAGCGCTACCCGTCCCCGTATACGAATTCCAAGGGCGGTCAGGCCGCACAGGCATGAGATGGCCGTCGTCACCTCACCGGGACTCACCGATCGCAGCACTGCGGGACCACCGACTTTCACTCAACTGGAAACAGTGACACCTCTACATCGTCCCGAGTGAGGAAAACAGGTACCCCCACCCGCGACGGGCCCTGGCAACGCCGCCGCGCCGTGCGCAGAGGGAACCGAGATCGGCGGCCATGTTCAAGGCTGGAACGCGCTGCATTGTCCCTTGGCTGCCTGGGACTGTGTTCGGTGTTCCTGGGCACGTACCGTGCCATGAGCGGAGCAACAATGGAGAAGTGGCCAAGCGGTGTGGCCGAGGCGGAGTTGAGCGAGTCACTTCCTCGTAGATGGGCGCTCACAGGGGGCGCCCCGGCGCGCGGCCGAAGGGGCCGGGATTTTCGGGGACGACGCGGATCTGCTGACCTGCTCGGCCGTACTGCATGATGTTGGCTACGCTCCGCGGCTGGCCGTAACCGGGTTTCATCCGCTGGATGGAGCCCGGTTTCTTCGTGACGCTCACGCTGCGGAAGACCGGCTGGTCCGGTTGGTGGCGAACCACTCGCTGGCCCTGCTAGAGGCCGACGAGCGTGGATTGCGGGACGTGCTGGAGACGGAGTTTCCGCTGTTCGACGACCAGCGCCTCGTGGACTCCATCGTTTACTGCGACATGACCACAACTCCCGATGGCGAACCTCTCTCTTGAGATGGAGCAGGGGGTTCGCGCTGGCTGGTTGGCCCCAGACGTGCGGGTTGATCAGCAGGTCGCTGTCGTAGCGGAACAGTGGAGGTGTAGAGCATGGTGTCGTGCGGCCTGACCTCGCATCCTGCCTCGGAAGTCGAGGGCGGTAGGAGGTCAGGGAAGATCGGATCTTGGCGGCGAGGGCCACGGCACCGAAGGTGGTGTGAGGTTATGCCCCGGGGCTCCTCAGTACAGGGCTGCGCGGCGCATTACCCTGCCGAGCATGATTCGCGCTGTGGTGTTCGATGTCGGTGAGTGCCTTGTGGACGAGACCCGGGAGTACGGAACATGGGCTGATTGGCTGGGGGTGCCCCGGCATACCTTTGCAGCCATGTTCGGGGCGGTCATCGCGCAGGGGCGGGATTACCGCGAGACGTTCCAGGAGTTCCGGCGGGGGTTCGATCTGGCGGAGGAGCGGGACAGGCGGGCCGAGGCCGGTAAGCCGGAGTGGTTCGGCGAGGACGATCTCTATCCGGATGTGCGGCCGACGCTGGCTGGGCTGCGCGAGGCCGGTCTCTGGGTCGGCATCGCCGGTAATCAGACTGTGCGGGCCGGCGGTCTGTTGCGTGGGCTGGATCTGCCGTCCGATCTCATCGCGACCAGTGATGACTGGGGTGCGTCGAAGCCTGATGTGAAGTTCTTCGAGCATGTCATCGAGGCGACGCCTGCCGAGCCGGGCGAGATTCTGTACGTCGGTGACCGGCTCGACAACGACATACGCCCCGCCGTGCAGGCGGGGCTGCTGACAGCGCTGATCCGGCGTGGGCCCTGGGGCACGATCCAGCAGGGCGATCCGGACGCGGCTGCGATCACCACGATGCGGATCGACTCGCTTGCGGAGCTGCCGGAGCGGATCGCCAGGTTCAACGCTGGAGAGCGCTGACCGTCGTCCCCCAGTCGTAGAGCCGGTCGTCGAAGTCCCGCACGCACTGCTCGTTCTGCCACGGAGCGAGCGTGCGCCGCACTTCGCGTACACGGTCCATGCCGGTGGCGTACCAGGTGGCGGCGAGCTGGTCGAGGGCCTGGCCGGCGTAGCGACATGCCTCCTGCGGATTACTGTCGGCGGCTGCCACCGCAGCCAAGTCCCCGAAGACGACAGTGCGTTGCTTGGCGGACTCGGGCGGGAGGTCTTCGAGTACCTGCTGAAGGGTCTCGCGGGCTTGCGGGAGGTGGCCCGCTTTGAGCTGGGTGTTGCCCTTGAAGGCTGCCAGGCGTACAGGGCTGAACCAGTCCATCCAGACGGGTGTGGTGTGCTCAGACCCGGTGGCGAGGGTGTCTTCGGCGTGGCTGATGAGGTTCAGGGCGGTACGGGTGTTGCCGCAGCGGGTCTCGCACTCGGCTTCGACGGCGTCCAGCCAGGCGTGGAACTCTGCGGACGCGGGGCCGCGGCGGGCGTAAGTGCGGGCCGCCACCATTCGCTCTACTGCCGCCTCGCGTTCGCCTGACCAGCCCGGGATGAAGGCCGTGTGCGCGAGGATCGCCGATCCCAGGAGCGGATCGTCAGCCTCACCGGCGGCTTGGAGGGCGCGCAGCAGCGTGTCGCCGGCCTGGTCGGGTTGGCGGAGGTCGAAGAATTCGATGCGGCCTGCCAGCAGGTAGGACTCGGCGAGTGCGGCTGCGAGTCGGTGTCGGGCGGGTTCGACCGTCTCGGGCAGAAGCGCGCAGCCCAGCCGTGCATGCTCCAGAATCGCGGGGTGCAAGGCGGCTGGTGCCACGGACCAGTAGAGGTGGCGATGGGAGCGGGTCACGGCTTCGAAGTTGGCTCCGACGCTCGTGGGCTGAGTGATCGCGACAGATTGGGTGGGCACCGTGGCCAGGCGTGTGCCGGGCATGGAATGGGCTGTCGAGATCGGGCGGGGCTGACCGTCTGGATGTTGTCCTGAGCCCCAGGGAGCGGTGAAGCCGAGGTCTTCGGCGTCCTGGCCCAGCAAATGAGTGAGGACGCGACGGATGTCCGGCTGGGGCCACGGCGGATTGTCGGACTCCCACCGCCGGACCTGCCGGACCCCGACGGCCAGTCCTCGGATGCCGAGCTGCGGCGCGTCCCTCATGATGGCGTCGGCGAGGGCCTGCTGCGAATTGTAGCCAGCCGCCACCCGGGCAGCTTTGAGACGAGTGTTGCCTATCGGACGGGACATGAACTCCTCCGTGGTGTCTGGACCTCACCTGAGGCTCCCACGCTATGTCCCTATCACGGCCCGAACTCATCAATCAGGCGAATAAAGGCCCTGCCAAAGTCCTCTGAGTGACCCTTTGAAGTCCTCGAATAGGACGTGAGGTCTCGCGAAGATGACGGCTCCACACATTCAAGCCTTAGTGCTCGGTGAGGAGTTGGCTCTTCGTGTCACAAGAGATCCCGGAACCACCCGCGATGCGCACGGTAGGTAGCTGCGAGATTCAGGGCGTCGGATTCCGCTGGGACGCCGTGCGCGTGCCACGAAGCGTCGGGGTGCGTGTGCTGGTCGCTCTCGGTTCTCGTAGCGGTGCTGTGATCGAAGATCCGCGCGAACCAGCCCTCTACTGGTTCGTACGGACGGGTACCGCGGTCGCCTGGGACGTGCCTGACACGCGGCCGCTCGGCCTGTCCCAGCACCTTGTCGTCCCTCCGCCGCATCGCGTGCGCGGGCCGGGTCCCCACTGGCGGATCAGTCCCGGGGACTGCCAGATGCTGACGGACGCCCAGGTGCTTCACGCGGCGGTTGAAGGCGTGACAGCTCCTCTCCGAGCACCAGTTACGGAGACGGCATGACCACTTCCCTGTACTCGGACCCTTCACGGCAGAGCTTCGCTGCGTCGGCCCCGGCACCGCCTTCGGGCCGTGACCTTCTCGGCATGGTGCTCGGCGTCATATGGGCCCTTGGTTCGCTCGTCGCCGTGGGCGGGCTTATCCACGTCATCCAGTACAGCCCAGCGGCAGTACAGACGGGCAGCGCAGCCGCGTCCGTCCCTGACTCGGCTATCAGTTCCTGACCCGGCCAGCACATCAGCCAATTCGCCGGGCCCGCTCACTCTCCCAGGTTGCCGGCTTGCCATGCCGAAGGAGCAACGTCACATGTTCCAGCACCGCGCTTTACGGAACGTCAGCGATGACGTTCCCATCCATGTCTCGATGGACCGGACTCTGCGCGTCAAAGTCATCGACGCATGCGGTATGACGTGCACGTTCTGTCACAACGAGGGCACACCGGTCAGCGCCGACAATCACCCGCGCTGGCCCGAACGTTTCACCCCCACAGGCCCCTCCGGACGGACCTCCCTGTACATCGCCACCAATGGCGCCCGCTTCACCAGCGCCCCCGTCATCCCGGACGAGGCGTTCCGCGCTGCCCTCACTCGCCTCCGTGACGCACTGGACTTCGACGAGGTCCACCTCACCGGTGGGGAACCGACCCTGCACCCCAAGCTGCCGCAGATCGTCGCTCTCGCACGGCAGGCTGGCTACTCGGCCAGTGTCACCTCGAATGGCGAAAACGGTGTGAGGTCTTTGCCTGGCTGTGCGGACGCCGGGCTTCGGCATGTCAACTTCTCGATCTTCGGCACCACTCCTGACGAGCTCGCGCAGGTTCAGAGCACACGGTTCAGGGTGCGGGCACTGGCAGCGCGCAAGATCGAAGCGCTGGAGGACTCGATCCGCGTCGCTGTGTCGCTCGGTATCGGAGTACGGGCGAACGTCGTCATCCCCGATCACACCCACGTACAGCGGGTCCACCGGCTGCTGGAGAAGTACTCGCCGAGGTTATCCGTGCGGATACTGACGTCGCTGGCCGACGGCGATGAGTCCCTCGATGCTGTCGATCTTCTTCTGGCCGAGCTTGGTGCCGTCCCGCAGGAGATCCGGCTGGTCGCAGGTACGTCAGGCTTCCGCATCACCTATCGCCTTCCGTCAGGCCGGCAACTCGTGGTGAAGCACATCCGTTCCCTGCGGCTGCCCGATACGTGTGCCGGCTGCAGGTTCAACAACAGCGTTGACTGCCAGGAGGGTTACTACGGGGCGCGGCTCTATCGCGACCCGGACGGCACCTTCCACGTCGGCGTATGTATTCAGCGCATGGACCTGTGTCTGCCCGTGGAAGAGTTCGTGAGCAGTGACGCGTGCGCCGAGATCAGGAAGATGCGCGAGCAGGACCTGCACGACCTGACCGCGTAGAAGCGAAACAAACGAGAGCGAGGATGCTGTGGCCCAGCACGAATACGAAGCCAAGTTCCTGGAGATCGACGCGGACGCGGTACGCGACCGCCTGCGAGCGGCCGGGGCCGAGCTGGCCTTCGACAAGACCCTGTTCACCCGCCTGATCTTCGAGAACGACGCCGTCCAGGGCGAGCAGTGGCTGCGCCTGCGGGACGAGGGCGGCAAGACCACCCTCACGCTCAAGCAGGTCACCGACGCCACCCACATCAACGGCACCACCGAGATCGAGATCGAGGTGAATGACCTGGAACGGACCGCGGAACTTCTCGCGGCCCTGGGCCTGCGCCAGGTGCGGTACCAGCAGAACTACCGCGAGGAATGGCAGCTCGACGGTGTCAGCTACGACTTCGACACCTGGCCGGACCTGCCCACCTTCCTGGAGATCGAGAGCAGCTCCGAAGAGGCCGTACGCAAGGCGGTGGCCTCACTCGGACTCGACTACACCGAGGCCCGCTTCGGCAGCATCGATCTGATCTACAAGAGCGAGCAGGGCAGGGACATCCTCGCCGAACCCACGCTGCTCTTCGCCTGACACCCTCCTCCGGACCGCCCGCCCCGGCTCTGGGTGGGCGGCCCTCGGAGTGGTCCGCCAGGAAAAGAGAGTCACCCAGAGAGGTCCGTCGCGATGTGGGGCACGCGGAGGGCACGCCGCACTCCAGCAGGTCTAGACAACAAACAAGGCCCTGGTCTCCGACCAGGGCCTTTGTCATGGAGCGAGTGACGGGAATCGAACCCGCGCTCTGAGCTTGGGAAGCTCATGTTCTACCATTAAACTACACTCGCGCAGCGATCTTCCCGGAGGGAATCGCATCGCGTTTACTCTACCTCATGCTCGGCCCGTCCCGGTGTTCACGTCCCGGTGCTGCGGGCAGCGGGCTGTGCCATGGGCTCGGTGGTGGTGGGTGGTCGGGCGGGGCGTCCGTGCCGCAGTCGCCCGAGTGTTGTGCCGGGCTTTCTTCGGTTTCGGTTTGCTGACTGAGCCCCTCTTCCGGGCCTTCCCGGCCCCGCCCCCCTCCCCCGTCACCCCCTGTCCCCACCCGGACGACCGTCCGTACAGCCGTCCGGTTTGTCGGTTTCCGGGGGTTGGTTCCGGGTGGGGATCCGGGTGTTGGGTGCGGTAGTTGGGGCGTACCGTGGCCGAGCGGAGTGCCGGTTGTGGTGGTGTCCTGTACATCCCCTAATGTGGTGTTTTCTCTCGTCCACGCTTGATGGGGAAGGGACTTGATGAATCCGATGGAACGCACCGTCGTCCGCTGTGCCGAAGGGCACGTGTTCAGTACTGCCTCGTTCCCGCTGCAGCAGCTCGGGACCGACCGGATCGGGCCCGGGAGGCTCATCCGGTGTCCCCGCTGTGCGCGGTTGCGGAATGCCGTACCCGTGGGTCTGGAGCAGCAGTAGCAGGTCCGGCAGGGAAAGCCGGAGCGGCGGAGAGTGTGGCCGCTTCGGTGGGGCGCTGCCTGGGGTGCGCCGTCCGTGGTGCGGGGGGTGCCGGTCGGCCGATTACGGCGGGGCCGTGCGGTCCCCGTATCCTCGGGGCGTGCTTCTCTCAGACAAGGACATCCGGGCCGAGATCGACGCCGGGCGCGTGCGCATCGATCCGTACGACGAATACATGGTGCAGCCCTCCAGTATCGATGTGCGGCTCGACCGCTACTTCCGGGTGTTCGAGAACCACCGCTATCCGCACATCGACCCCGCGGTCGAGCAGGCGGATCTGACGCGCCGGGTCGAGCCGGACGGGGACGAGGCGTTCATCCTGCACCCCGGGGAGTTCGTGCTCGCCTCCACCTACGAGGTCGTCACGCTGCCCGACGATCTCGCCTCGCGGCTCGAAGGCAAGTCCAGCCTCGGGCGGCTCGGGCTTGTCACGCATTCGACCGCCGGGTTCATCGACCCCGGCTTCTCGGGGCATGTCACGCTCGAACTGTCGAACGTCGCGACCCTCCCCATGAAGCTCTGGCCCGGGATGAAGATCGGGCAGCTCTGTATGTTCCGGCTCGCCTCGCCGGCCGAGCACCCGTACGGCAGTGAGCGGTACGGGTCGCGCTACCAAGGGCAGCGCGGGCCGACCGCCTCGCGGTCCTTCCTCAATTTCCATCGGACCCAGGTGTGATATCCAGCCATGAGTGACGTACGCGAGAACCTGACTTACGACGGTTTCGGCGGCGCGGTGCGCGAGCTCGCGCAGACCATCGCCGACGACGGCTATGAGCCCGACATCGTGCTCAGCATCGCGCGCGGCGGTGTATTCGTGGCCGGTGGGCTGGCGTACGCCCTCGACTGCAAGAACATTCATCTCGTGAACGTCGAGTTCTACACCGGTGTGGGGACCACGCTGGAGATGCCGGTCATGCTGGCTCCCGTCCCCAACGCAATCGACTTCTCGGACAAGAAGGTGCTCATCACCGACGATGTCGCCGACACCGGGAAGACCCTGAAACTGGTGCACGACTTCTGTGTCGGTGCGGTCGCCGAGGTGCGCAGCGCGGTGATCTACGAGAAGTCGCACTCGCTGGTGAAATGCGAGTACGTGTGGAAGCGCACCGACGAGTGGATCAACTTCCCGTGGAGCGTCGAGCCGCCCGTCGTGCGGCGCGAGGGCCAGGTCCTGGACGCCTGAGGGCGGGCCTGAGGGTGGAAACGTGAATGCGGGGGAATGGTGAAGGATTTGCGGGCCGGCAGGTGCCCGGATCTGCTGAGAAGCCTCCTTCCGTCTCTGTTCTGTCTCTGTTCTGTACCTGTTGCCGGTGACGCTCCGGAAGGGTTATTTCACTGACAGGCGGCACTGCGTTCTCTGTTCCGCAGTGGTTTGTCCGGCTTTCTGGTCTTGTTCCCGGCGCGATGGTGTGCTGGCCGCTGTCGTAATGCGCCTCATCCGTACGGGAGTTCATGGCCCGGCCATCTCCGGGCGCCCGGGTATGTAACTGATCGGATACGGGCGTGTGAGAGGCTTTCCGGTCGGTGGTCGCCTTAATGCCGGGCTGTCCGTCTCGTGCCGGTCTCGTGCAGAATCACGAATACGGACACCATCAGTCACAGGAGTGCGGACTCCCGTGATTCCGCCGGATCACGGTGTGACGGATCATGGTGTTCTGCGAGAAGGTGAGGGGTTGACTATGCGGACGTCATTAGATTCGACGGGACCTGACGCCAGGATCCCGGTCGCCATTTACGCGTCCGACCCGCTCTCACTGGCGGGGGCTACCACTCAGCTGCGCCAGCAGCCGGCCGTCGAACTGGTCGACGAGGCGAGCGGTCGGCCGGGAACGGTGGCGGTCCTGCTGGCGGATGCGCTGGACGAACCGACCCTGTCGCAGTTGCGGCGGCTGGTACGGATCGACGGCACCCGGGCCGTTCTCGTGGCGGGCCTGATCCGTGAGGCGGAACTGCTCCAGGTGATCGAGAGCGGCGTCGCAGCCATCGTCTGGCGGCACGAGGCCACCGGGCACCGGCTCCTTCAGGCGGTCATCGCTGCCTCAAGGGGCGAGGGAGACATGCCGTCCGATCTGCTCGGGCGGCTGATATCCCAGGTCGGTGCCCTCCAGCGCAAGGCCACCAGCTCACCGGGGGCACCCGCTTCGGGGCTCTCCTCGCGTGAGCTGGAGGTGCTGCAACTGGTGGCCGAAGGCATGGATACGGCGGAGGTCGCCCGGAAGCTCTCGTACTCCGAACGCACCGTCAAGAACGTGATGCACGGTCTGACGACCCGGCTGCACCTTCGCAATCGGGCCCATGCCGTCGCTTATGCCTTCAGAGAGGGTTATATCTGACCGGTTCAGGACGGGTCCGGTTCGTGGCATTGCGCGCAGTTGCGTGTATTTCATGTGGTTGCACTGCACTTCATGGCGCTTCGTCCGGGCGGTGTCCTGCCGGTCACTCCGCCGGTCCTCCGGGGCAAGCCGTACTGCCCCCGGGGACCGGCGGAGTGGTACCCGGCCCGTCCCTCCCACGCCTGGGTACGGGAGAGGCCACGGTGCAGGATGGCGGTGCGGACCCGCGACCCGGAGCGGGTGCCGCCTGTGAGACCGGCACCAGTGAAGGGCGCGACAGTGATCCACGAGGTGGACAAGGTCCTGAAGGGGCTGCTGTCCGGCGGAGCCCTGGAGGGGACCGGGGTCGACATCGCCTTCGAGGCCCCGACCCGCGACTGGGCGGCCCGGCGCAACTCGCCGACGATCGACGCCTATCTGTACGACATCCGCGAGGACGTCAAGCGCCGTGAACGCGGCGCCATCGCGGTCAAGGACGAGCGTGGAGTGGTGCTGAAGCGGCGGCAGCCGCCGCGCTGGTTCCGCCTCTCGTACCTCATCACCGCCTGGACCAAGCAGCCTCAGGACGAACACCGGATGCTCTCCGCCGTACTGGCCACGCTGCTGCCGCGTGAGGTGCTGCCCCCCGAGGAGCTGACCGGCCCGCTGGCCGAGCTCGGGCTCACCGTGCCCATGACGATCGCCGGGCTGCAGACCGACGCGCGGTCCTTCGCCGAGATCTGGTCCGCGCTGGGCGGCGAGCTCAAGCCGTCACTGGACCTGGTCGTGACCGCGCCCTTCCCGGCGTTCCCCGAGTACGAGGTCGGGCCGCCGGTCACCGAGGGCGCCGGGGTGCGGGTACGCGGTACGGACGGCACCCTCGACGACTCGCAGCGACGAGACCACCAGCCGCGCCACTTCGCCAGGACCGGCGGGCGCCGCCGGCCCGGCGCTCCCGGCGGGGCGACGAGCACAGGAGCGCAGCCCGAGTGAGCGCAGGTTCCGAAACCGGACGTGAGGACGGACGTCAAGCCGGGGCCGATGCCGGCTCCGGGGGTGCCAACTCCGGTGGCGGGGCGGCCGACGCGCTGACCGCCCGGCTCGGGCTGCTGCGGCAGCGGGTCGCGGAGCTGGTGGAGGCGCGCAGCGCCACCGACCCGACCGCCGCCGATCCGCTGCGCGGGCTGTACCTCTCCGACGAGGCCGTTCAGCATCTCCTCGGGGCGCGGGACAGGGACGCGGACGGGGGCAGGACCGGGGCCGCTGCCGGGGGCGTTCCCGCCGCGCGCACCGGCCCCGGGAGCGAGGCGGACGGCGCCCCGGAGACCGGCGCGGGCTCCGGCCGGCACGCCGGCGCACCCGGCGGCGCGGCCTCCGGCGTGCGGACCGGCCGGGATCCCGCGGCGCCCGGCGGCGACGGTGACCGGCTGCGCCGTCTCACCCGCCGGCTCGGGCTCGGGCCGCTGGACGAGGCGATACTGCTGCTGGCCCTCGCGCCGGACCTGGACCGGACGTTCGAGCCGTTGTACGGCTACCTCAACGACGACGTCAGCCGCCGCCGGGCCACCGTCGGACCGGCCATCGAACTGTGCGGCCTGCCCGTGCACGACGCCGGTGCGCGGGCCCGGTTCCATCCCTCGGCGCCGCTGTTCGCCCTGGGGCTCGTCCAGCTCGATGAGACCGAGCGGCCCTTCCTCAGCCGGTCGCTCCGGGTGCCCGACCGGGTCACCGCGCATCTGCTCGGCGACGACACCCCGGACGCCTCGCTCGCCGGGCACGTCACGCTGCTGCCGCCGCGCCCCGTGGAGTCCGGGCAGTCCGGCGGCGCCCTGGCGGAGCTGCTGGCCGGGCGGCTGACCTCCGGGCGGCTGACCGCGTACCTCCGCGAGGACCGGGACGGCGACGCCCTCTCCTGTGTCACCGCCGCACTGGCTGCCGCCGGCCTTGAGGCCCTGCACTACGCGCCCGCCCGGCGTACGCCGGCGGAGATGCCGGCGCCGGACCAGGCGGCCCCCTACCCGGCCCCGGGCGACCAGGGGCCGCCGGAACTCCTCCCCGTGCTGCTGCGCGAGGCCCGGCTGCGCGGCTGCCCCATCGTGGTGGCGCCGGTACCGGAGAACCCGGGGCCGCTGCTCCGCGCGCTGCTGACGGAGGGCCCCGCCCAGGACATGGCGGGCGGCCCGGCGCAGCACATGACGGGCAGTCCGGCGCAGAACGCGGTGGCCGATGCGGTGCACGAGGCGGCAGGCGGTCAGGCCCGGGGAGCGGCGGACCGTGCCGCCCACGGTGTCTCGGTGCTGCTCGGCGGTGGGCGTCCGTACGACCCCGACTGGTGCGGCCGGGACCCGCTCGTGCTCGACGCGCCCCGGCAGCGCTCCGGCGATCTCGCCGCCTGGTCGGCGGCGCTCGGCCTGGCGGACGGGCCGGAGTCCCTCGGCTTCGATCTGGCGCCCGTCGTGGCCCCGTACCGGCTGGGCGGCGACCGTATCCGCCGTACCGCGCGCGCCGCGCTGGACCTCGCCGCCTTCGACGGTACGGAGCTGTCCCCGGCCCATGTACGGCTGGCCGCCCGGCAGCAGTCCGCGTCGGGGCTCGAACAGCACGCCCGCCGGATCAGGCCCGACGTGGGCTGGGACGATCTGGTGCTGCCCGAGCGGCCGTTGGGGCAGCTGCATGAGCTGGCGCTGCGGGCCCGCCACCGCGACCGGGTGCTCGGCGACTGGCGGCTGAGCGCCGGCGGTGGGCGCGGGCGGGGCGCGCTGGCGCTCTTCGCCGGTGACTCCGGGACCGGCAAGACGCTGTCGGCCGAGGTGGTCGCGGCCGAACTCGGCCTGGATCTCTATGTCGTGCAGCTCTCGTCGGTGGTCGACAAGTACATCGGTGAGACCGAGAAGAACCTGGAACGGATCTTCGCCGAGGCCGACCGTACGGACGCCGTGCTGCTCTTCGACGAGGCCGACGCCGTCTTCGGCAAGCGCTCCGAGGTCAACAGCTCGAACGACCGCTACGCGAACCTGGAGAGCGCCTATCTGCTCCAGCGGCTGGAGTCCTTCGACGGCATCGTGCTGCTCACCACCAACCTGCGGGGCAATATCGACGAGGCGTTCACCCGGCGTCTGGACCTGATCATCGACTTCCCGTTCCCCGACCCCGCCCAGCGGCTGGCGCTGTGGCAGCACAGCCTGGTGCATGTGCCGTGTGTGGACGACATCGATCCGGGGCCCTGCGCCAAGGAGTTCGAGCTGGCGGGCGGTTCGATCCGCAGCGCCGTGGTCACCGCCGCCTACGCCGCCGCGGGCCGGGGCTCACCGGTCACATCGGCGGATCTGCTGGCGGGTGCCCAGCGCGAGTACCGCAAGGCCGGGCGGCTGGTCCTGGAGGAGGGCGGCTGGTGAACAGCGGCTGATGTGACGCACGGCCGAGGGCGTAGGGGGGGGGGGGGTGTGGTACGCGCCCCCCCCGCGGGGGCACGGCCCCCGCCGCCCCCCCCGCGCCCCCCCCCGGGTCGTGGGAGGCGCGCGGGGAGGGCGGTGGGGGGGTGGTTGACGC
>NZ_JBHYWP010000107.1:26654-27562 GCF_042751845.1 Streptomyces sp. NPDC059398
GGGGCGGGCGCGGGGCGGCCCCGGGCCCCCCCCCGCGGGGGGGGGGGGGGGGGGGCCCCCCCCCCCCCCCCCCCCACAACACCGTCACTCGCCGCTCACGGCCCCGTCCGGCACCGGCCGTGAACTGGCAGGCGTCACGCGTCCTTGGGGATCGGGATGAAGACCCACTCATGGGCGTCCGGGAGGTCGCACCGCCCGATCAGGAGCTCGTTGTCGTCGTTGTCGCCCTGCTTGCCGTTCGGACCGTTCTGCGTCGTCTTCAGGCAGAGGTCGTTGCTCGCGTAGTTCCGGATCAGGTAGTGGTCGTTGCGCTGCTTGTCGAGCCACCACAGCTGGTTGTCGGCCTTGGTGCCGTCACAGGTGAACTCGGCGAGGCCGGTCCCGGCCGGCCTGGCGCCCATCTCCCCCAGGTCCATGCAGAGGCGGTCCTTGATGTTGCGCATCTGGAAGAGGCTGTTGTGGTGCGGGCCGCCGTGCGAGTAGCGCACCTCCAGATCCCAGATCTGGTTGTCCGCGTCCGTGGGGTTGCAGTCGTTCTCGATCACCCAGCCGTTGATCTGGCCCTTGTCCCTGCCGGGGAGTTCGGCGCACAGCTTGGACCCGGTGTTCTTGATCAGGACGTGCTTGGCGTTCGCCGGATCGGGCGCCTTCTTCTTGGGCGCGCCACCGCCACCGCCACCGCCGCCGCTTCCCCCGGCGCCGCCACCGCTGCCGTCGCTGTTCTGCGGCGTGGGGGCGTCCGGTGAGGGCGGTGGGTCCGAGGGTGTCGGAAGGTCGGGGGTGGGGGTGGGTGTGGGAAGTGCGACGCCTGCCTGCTGGAGTTTCTCGGTGGCGCGGGTGGCGACCTGGGGTTTGTGGGTGAACCAGTACATGACGAAGACGATGGCGACGGCCATGAAGACCGCGAA
>NZ_JBHYWP010000108.1:0-11529 GCF_042751845.1 Streptomyces sp. NPDC059398
GGACGACCGGGGGTCCACGGCGGCGCGGGCGTCATCGGACGACCGGGCGTCATCGGACGACCGGGCGTCATCGGACGACCGGGCGTCAGAAGATCAGCACGACGACCCAGTAGCTGAGGGCCGCGACGACCGCGGCGGCCGGCATGGTGATGAACCAGCCGAGCACGATGTTCTTGGCCACACCCCAGCGCACCGCGCGCGGCCGTTTGGTGGCGCCCACACCCATGATCGCCGAGGTGATCACATGGGTGGTCGAGATCGGCGCCTGGAAGAGGTACGAGGAGCCGAACATGACCGCGGCGCCGGTGGTCTCCGCCGCGAAGCCCTGCGGCGGGTCCAGCTCGATGATCTTGCGACCGAGGGTCCGCATGATGCGCCAGCCGCCCGCGTACGTACCGAGCGAGAGCATCAGCGCACAGACCAGCTTGACCCAGACGGGGATCGCGTCGGTGAAGCTCTCGTGCCCGGAGATGACCAGGGCCATCATGACCACACCCATGGTCTTCTGCGCGTCCTGCAGACCGTGGCCGAGCGCCATACCCGCCGCGGAGACCGTCTGGGCGATCCGGAATCCGCGCTTCGCCTTGTGCGGGTTGGCCTTGCGGAACATCCACAGGATCGCGACCATCACGAGATAGCCGACCACCAGGCCGACGACGGGCGACAGGAACATCGGGATGACGATCTTCTCGACCACCCCGCTCCAGTGCACCATCGTGCCGCCCGCGAGCGCGGCGCCGACCAGTCCGCCGAACAGGGCGTGCGACGACGAGGACGGCAGCCCGAAGTACCAGGTGATCAGGTTCCAGACGATCGCCCCGACGAGCGCCGAGAAGAGGATGCCCATCCCCTTCTGGCCGGTGGGTGTGGCGATCAGCCCCTCGCTGACGGTCTTGGCGACCCCGCTGCCCAGGAAGGCGCCCGCGAGGTTCATCACAGCGGCCATCGCCAGCGCCGCACGCGGCGTCAGCGCCCGGGTGGACACCGAGGTCGCGATGGCGTTGGCCGAGTCGTGGAAGCCGTTCGTGTAGGTGAATCCGAGCGCGACAGCGATGGTCACGATCAGAGTGAAGGTGTCCACGAGGTTCAGGACTCCTTGACCGCGATGGTCTCCACCGTGTTGGCGACGTGCTCGAACGCGTCGGCCGCCTCTTCCAGCACATCGACGATCTGCTTGAGCTTCAGGACCTCCATGGCGTCGTACTTGCCGTTGAAGAGGTGCGCGAGCAGCTTGCGGTGGATCTGGTCGGCCTGGTTCTCCAGACGGTTGACCTCGATCCAGTACTCGGTGAGGTTGTTCATCGTCCGCAGGCTCGGCATGGCCTCGGCGGTCAGCACGGCGGCCCTGGCCAGTACCTCGATCTGCTGCTCGACGCCCTTGGGCAGCTCCTCCACCTGGTAGAGGACGACCAGGTCGACGGCCTCCTCCATGAAGTCCATGATGTCGTCGAGGCACGAGGCGAGGTTGTAGATGTCCTCGCGGTCGAACGGCGTGATGAAGGAGGAGTTGAGCTGGTGGAAGATCGCGTGCGTCGCGTCGTCCCCCGCGTGCTCCGCTGCCCGCATCCGCTCCGCGATCTCGACCCGGCCGGATGCGTCCGCGCCGAGCAGTTCCATGAGGAGCTTCGAGCCCGTGACGATGTTGTCCGCGGATGCGGCGAACATGTCGTAGAAGCTCGTCTCCCTGGGGGTCAGACGAAAGCGCACGTGGGGTCCTCGGGGCTCTGGATTCGGTCAGGCTGATGCTAGGCGCATCATCCGGCCACGGCTAACCGGCGTTGTTCAGTGTCGCCCATGGGGCACAGTGATCAGCACGGGGCCCGCCCCGATTTTCGGAAGGATCGGTACTATATACCCACGAGGGGTATCAGGAACCTTTCTGGACACGGGGTCACCACCTTTCACAACGGTTCCACAACGGGAGGACGCGATGACAACCACCGAGGCGGCCGGCGCGCCCGACCGCACAGGGCAGGAACCGGGCGGCGAGCCCGTCGTGCACGGCTACCACAAGCAGAAGGACGAACACCTCAAGCGGCTGCGCCGGATCGAGGGCCAGATCCGGGGACTCCAGCGGCTCGTGGACGAGGACGTCTACTGCATCGACATACTCACCCAGGTATCGGCTTCCACCAAGGCCCTGCAGTCCTTCGCGCTCCAGCTCCTGGAGGAGCACCTGCGGCACTGTGTGGCGGATGCCGCGGTCCGTGGCGGCGAGGAGATCGACGCGAAGGTCGAGGAGGCCACCAAGGCCATCGCCCGGCTGCTGCGGACCTGAACCCGCCCGCCCCTGCGGTGGCTGAAAATCGCCGGTCGGTCCGCTGAGTCCGCTCGGTCCGCTCGGTCCGCTCAGCTCTCCGGGCCCCGGCGGGCGCGGGGGCACCCGTCCGGGTGCGCGGCCCGGGCGGACCGTGCGGTCCGCACCATCAGTACCTCGTCGATACGGGCCTGGCTGAGCCGCTCATCGGGAGAGGCGGCGGCCGCGATCATCAGCTCTCCGCACAGTTCGATCTCGACGAGGGCGACGCGGTCCTGGACGGTGAGCACTCCGGCCATGGCCATCACCCCTTTCTGAGCCGACTTCCCAGCGTAGGGAAACGCCCACACCCCGCGCATGGCACGGACGGACCATTTCCCCCTGGTTCCTGCCGGTTCCTACTCGACGGTCCCGGCGTAGATGTCGCCGGTACGCGGCAGCGTCACCGTGACCGGTGTGCCGAAGTCGTACAGCAGCGTCTCCGACGCCACCTGCACGGTCTGCCCCTGGTTGGCGAAGCTGAACGTCTCGCGCACCTTGCGCAGCCGCCCCTCCGCGTCGAAGTAGGCGTCGAACGGCACACCGGGCCCCGCGAACCCCTTCGCCGCAGCGGCGAGAACCGCACGGGCCTGCGGCGCCGCGTTCCGTGCGGCCACCGCGAGATCGACGGTCCCCTTGTAGTGCCGAACGGGCGCCCCGGCCAGCTGCTCCGTACCGGCGTACGCCACACCGCGCGCCCCGCTCAGCACCTCGGCCGCGATCAGCGGATCGGTCGCCCCGTTGGTCACCAGATTCCCGTCCGAGAGCTTCGCCGGCTCGATACGGACCCACTCGCCCGCGGGCACCCTGGCGCCCCGGTTCTTCATGTAGACGGCGGCGGGCGTCAGGAGTTCGGTGATCGGCGGATGCTCCTCGGCCCCCGCGGCGTCCGGAGGGAGCGTGACCCGGAGCCGGCCGCGGCGCCGGCCGAAGTCGAAGCCGCCGGTGCCCCGGATGGTCACCCGGGTCCCGCCGGTCGCCATCGTCATAGCCGTCCTGGCCCGGGAGCTCCCGGCGCCCGCCAGGACGTGCGCGGCCTGCCTGACCGCTTCGGCTGCGCCGTTCCCGTCGTCCGCCGACGCACCGGCCCTGGCTGTGCAGCCACCGGCCCCCACCACACCCACCAGGGCGAACGCGGCGCCGGCGAGCGCCCTGGCTCTGCCTCTGTACTGCTCCACCATCGCCTGCCAACCCCCAACGCCTGGCCAGTAATCGTCCGCGCCCTCCTGCTCCGCCTAACGACTCCCGCGAACCGCCGTCACGCCCGCGCCCACCCGTAAGTACCGCGACCGCCGTCCCGGCCGTAAGCGCCCACCCGTCGGTGCCCACCCGTAAGTACCGCGACCGCCGTCCCGGCCGCGCCCGCCCGTCAGTACCGTGGACGGGTGCGCGACGACGACCCCCCACGGACCACCCGGCAGCACGCCACATCGACCTCCGAACGCGGCTCCTTCTGTACGGCCCGCTGCAGCTGCGGCTGGTCGGGCCCGGCCCGCCGCTCGCGCGAACGCGCCCGTACGGACGCGGTGGAACACACGGCAACGGCCTGAGCCGCCTCTCTCCGCCCTCCCCAACACCCCCCGAATTCCCCACATTCCACGGCATCTGCGGCATCCCCGGAATCCCCGGAATCCCCGGTGCCCGAACGGGCAGGCGCGGCAGGGAACCCGTACGCCCACGCGTCTCGTCTCGTACGCCGGGAGGTCTCCACATGCAACGCCGTACTCTGCTCACCGCCGTACCCGTCCTGGCCACCGCCGCCGCCTGCCGCGGCACCGACAGAGCCGACAGTTCGGGTGTTTCAGGTGGTTCCGGCGGATCGGGCGGTACCGATCAGAAACCACCGGGTTCCACACCCGGTTCCGCATCCGGGGGGACCGCCGGCGGCAGCCCGGCGCCCGCCGTGTCCGGCTCCGGGTCGCTGCCCCGGGCCGCCGCCGACTGGACCGCGCTCGGCCACGGGCTCGACGGCAAACTCGTCCGCCCCGGCGACGCGGACTACCCCACGGCCCGTCAGCTCTACAACACCCGGTACGACAGCCTGAAGCCCGCCGCCGTCGCGTACATAGCGGGCGAGGACGACATACGCGAGTGCCTCGCCTACGCGCGGGCGCACCACGTCCCCGTCTCGATCCGCAACGGCGGCCACTCGTACGCCGGCTGGTCGTCGGGCAACGGCCGGCTCGTCATCGATGTGTCGAAGCTGTCTCGCATATCCGCCGACGGCACGATCGGCGCGGGCGCCAAGCTGGTCGACATCTACGAGACCCTCGGCCGGAGTTCCCGTGCCATCCCCGGCGGCTCCTGCCCCACGGTCGGCATCTCGGGGCTCACCCTCGGCGGCGGCCATGGTGTCGCTTCCCGGGCGTACGGCCTGACCTGCGACAGCCTCACCTCCGCCACCCTGATCACGGCGGACGGCAAGCGCGTGACGGCGAGCGCCAAGGAGAACAAGGACCTGTTCTGGGCGCTGCGCGGCGCGGGCAACGGCAACTTCGGTGTCGTCACCGGCATGACCTTCCGTACCCACGCGGCGCCGCAGACCGTCTCCGCCTATATGTCCTGGCCCTGGTCGAAGGCGCACGCGGTCATCGACGCCTGGCAGAAGTGGGGCCCCGAACAGCCCGACGAGATCTGGTCGTCGGCGCATCTGGAGGCCGCTTCGGGCGGCGGCACCCCGAGCGTCTCCGTCGCCGCGTTCTCACTGGGCACGTACGGAGACCTCCAGAACGCGGTCGACCGTCTCGCCGACCGGGTGGGCGCCCCAGCCCGCTCCGTCTCGCTGCGCAGGCGTGGTTACGAGGACGCGATGCTGGTCTACGCGGGCTGCGCGAGCATCAGCGAGGACCAGTGCCATCTGCCGGGTCCGACGCCCGGCCGCCGGACCCGGGGCACGCTGCAGCGCGAAACGTACGCCGCCGCATCGGACTTCTACGACCGGACGCTCCCCGCTGCCGGTATCGACGCCCTGCTCGCCAGGGTCCGGTCCTTCACCGGACTGAGCGCGTCGCAGGGCGCGGGATCGGTCGCGCTCACCGCGCTGGGCGGCGCGATCAACCGGGTCTCCCCCTCGGCCACGGCATTCGTACACCGGCGTTCACGGGTGCTGGTCCAGTACCTGGCGTCCTGGCGGCCCGGCACCTCGGGCAGCGCCCAGCAGTCCTGGCTCAGGGACACCCACCGGGCGATGGGCCCGTACGCCTCCGGGGGCGCCTACCAGAACTACATGGACCCGAAGCTGACGGACTGGCGGACGGCGTACTACGGGGCGGGAGCGGCGAGACTGGCCGGGCTGAAGAAGCAGTACGACCCGCAGCGGCTCTTCGACTTCCCGCAGGCGCTCTGAGGGGGTGGGGCGCTCCGTCACCTCTCCTCTTCCTTCTTTTCAATCAGCTCCGCTCCGTCTCAGGCGAAGCCGGTGACGGTGACGGTGACGGTAACCGTCAGGGTCAGGGCCGCCGGGTCCGCGACCGTCCGCAGCACCGCTGCCCGGACGGCGCGCGTGACGTCGACGGCGCGGTGGCCCTGCCGCAGCACCACGAACACCTCGGCCGTCCAGCCGTCACAGCCTTCGCGGCCTTCACGAGCGTCCGTACCCCCGGCCCGCCCGATCCGTACGCCGGACGGCCCGGTGCGGCCCGCCGTACGCAGCAGCCCGGAGAGTCCGGGCCGCAGAAACGCGACTCCGGGCACGCCGAGCGCCGCTTCCGCGACCGCCGCCGACAACTGCGCTCGCGTCTTCTGATCCGTCATCGCACACCCCCAGCGGTGCCGCCGAAACCACGATCGACCACACCACCGTCAACGACATCAGCGACACCGGCAGCATCGGTGACATCGGTGACATCGGTGATGCACACATCCACCGAAGCCACCTCCATCCCCAGTGCACTGTCCGCCGCACCCGCGATCCGCTCCCGGATCTCGTCCGCCGCCTCCTGGAGATTCAGGGTCAGCGCGACGGACGCCTCGACCCGTACCCGTACAGGACCCCGCGGAGCCGTATCCGCCGGCCCGGCGGAGGAACCGGCGCGGTCGAGCGGGGCGATCCGACAGCTGCCCACCTGCACACCCGGCACCAGCTCCGCCGCGGCCCGGAACGTCCTGGCAGCAGCCGCCTCCACGATCCACGCGTCCTCGTCCGGTTCACCGAGCGGCAGCGTGCGCCCCGGCCGCAGTTCGAGCCGGACCACGTCCATCACCCGCTCGACAAGGGTGAGCGCGTCGGCGTCGGTGGCAGGTCCGGTGTCCTCCATGTCCCGGGCCCCCCGCACGGCGACGCCGAGCATGTCGAGGTCGCTCAGCGCGGCAGCGCAGTACTCACAGCCCGCGGTATGGGCATCCGTACCGCCCGTGTCCCACTGTTCCCACACCTCGGAGAGCAACCGGCCGCAGAGCAGCCGCTCGTCGCCGGTGCCTTCGCCGGTGCCTTCGCCGTCCGCCGCGTCCTCGGGCGGCCCGGGGTTCGCAGTCACCGCCATGCGCCCATCGCCTCCGTCAGACAGCGCCGTGCGCGGAAGACCCTGGCCCGGACCGCCTGCTGGCTGATCCCGACCGTCTCCGCGATGGTCTCGTTCGGCAGCCCGTGCAGTTCCCGCAGCACCCAGCAGGCGCGCTGCTCGGGCGAGAGCCCGGCCATGGCGGCCGAGAGCGCCTCCACCGCCGCGTGCGACTCGGCCGCCCGCGCGGGCGAGAACGCATGCTCGGGGGCCTGTGGTTCCGGTACGGAATCGAGCCCCGCCACCGGCCGTCTCGCCCGCAGCACGTTCAGACAGCGGTTGGTGACGATCCGGTACATCCAGGTACGGAAGGTTGCATCGCGGCGGAACTCGGGCAGCTTGCGCCAGGCGGCGATGAAGGAGTCCTGCACGGCGTCCTCCGCTTCGGTCCGGCTGCCGAGGAGCCGGGTGGCCAGTTGCAGCAGTACGGGCCCGTGCCTGCGTACCAGTGTCTCGAACGCTTCCTCGTCACCCTCACCGGCCCGTACGGCCAACAGCCCGTCGGCGCGCCAGGGACGGCCATCGCCTTCGGCCGGCGTCTTGTCCAGGTCTCCCGGCACGCGGCGGCTCCTCTCCTCTGCTCACCGGGTTGGACACCGGGCGGGCGCCGGCGTTACGCGCCACGGGCACGCTATCCGCAGCGGCCCCGCCGGGAGCAGTAGGCAGAGCGCAGCCGTACCTGCCGCCCGGACACGCCACCAGCAGCGCCCGGTCTCTTCCGGGATTTCGCGTAACGCCGTACGCGCGGCCGTGTCGAAGGAAGCAGACGCGCACGCCGTGCAACAGGGACGTGCGACAGCCCGGCAAGAGCGGCACCGACTCACGAGGAGAACCCGATGACCACTCAGGAACTGTCCGCGACCACCCAGGAAACGTCCACAGGCGCGAGCGGCACAAGCGGCACGCACGGACCGAGCGGCACAAGCGGCACGAGCGGCACGAGCGGCACGAGCGGCACGAGCGGCGTCCGGAGGACTCCCGGCTCCACCACGGTGAGCGGCGGAGTGAGCGGCGCCGCGGAGCCCGCGTCCTCGCGCGGCAGGACGTCCATCGCGGACGTGGTGGTCGTGAAGATCGCGGGCATGGCGGCGCGTGAGATCCCCGGCGTGTACGACATGGGCGGTGGCCTCTCCCGCACCGTCGGCGCCCTGCGCGACCGCGTCCCCGGCAACCGTCCGAACGTCGGCCGCGGCGTGAAGGTCGAGGTCGGCGAACGGCAGACGGCGATCGATCTGGACCTGGTCGTGGAGTACGGCGTGGCCATCACCGAAGTGGCGCGCGACGTACGCGAGAACGTGATCGCGGCCGTCGAGCGCATCACCGGCCTTGAGGTCGTCGAGGTGAACATCGCGGTCAACGACGTACATCTGCTGGAGGACGAGGACCCCGCCCCGGGCATGGACACCCGCGTGGAGTGAGCGGGGAGGGCGGCCGAGGTGAAGTGAACGGAAATGAAGTGCTGTGAAGTGAAGCGAAGTGGGGTGAGGTGAGCCGTGAACAGATCATGGGTGGGGCTGCTGGTGGGGATGGCCCTGGGGTTCGCCGGCTGGTTCGGCGGCTTCGGAGCGTTCCTCCTGGTCGCGGCGCTCGGTGCGATCGGCTGGGCGGTGGGCCGGGCCTCCGATGACGAGGGATTCGACTGGCGTCGGTTCCTCACCACCCGCGACCACCACGGCCCACGCGCCGGCGGGCGCTTCGACGACGGGGCGCGCTTCCGCGAGAGCAAGCGCTTGGATGACAGGGCGCACTTCGACGACAGCGGACTCTTCGACGACAGCGGACTCTTCAACGACAGGGCGCGCTCCCGCGAAAGCGCCAACTCCCGTGACCGGTACGGCCGATGACGGCCCCCGCCGAGCGCGGCACGCTGACGGTGGCCGACCGGGCGGTGCGCAGAATCGCCGAACGCGCCGCCGGGGAGGCCCTGCCGCCGGGCGACGCACGGGTCACCCGCGGCTCGGTCACCGTGCAGGGCCGCCGCGCCCAGGTCGCGGTGGATGTCGCCCTGCCCTACCCGGCACCGCTGGACGATGCGGGCAGCCGCATCCAGCGACGTGTAACGGACCGCACCGCCGCCCTGACCGGCCTCGCCGTCCCGGACGCCCGTATCCACATCCGCGCCCTCCCGGCCCGCACGACGGTCACGTCGGAACCGGGAGACGCCGCCGGCCACCAGCCGCACCTGCCCAACCGGCCCCACCACTCCCACCGCCCCCACCGCCCCTGGGCAGAACGCCGGATCCCCGCAGCCCTGCTGGGCCTCACGGCAGCGGCGGGGTGCGGACTGCTCCTGTACGACGTCGTCCAGGTGCACGCCGCCCACCGCGCCCCCGCCCGATGGCGCACGGGCCTGCTCGACCAGCTGGCCGGGCACGGTCCGGGCGACACCGTGGTGACCGCGGTCGGGGCGGTGGCGGCGGTGGCCGGACTGTGGCTTCTGCTGCTCGCCCTGACGCCCGGCGCACGCAGGGTGCTCCCGATGACCCCGCTCTCCCCGGAGCTGCACGCCGTACTGGAACGCCGGGCGGTGGCCGTACTCGTACGGGATGCCGTCGCCGCGGTCCCCGGCATCACCCGGGTACGTACCCGGGTCGGCAGACGCCGGGTCACGGTACGCGCCCGACTCGGCTTCGGGGACCGGGCCACCGCCCGCCGTGAAGTGACGGAAGCGGTCACCGGAACACTCACGCGGTGCGGCCTGGCCCGCCCGCTGCGCCCGCACACCAGAGTGACCCCGGCCCCGCACTGGCAGGACACACCACCGCCGCAGGGCCCCGCCCCGCAGCCCCGCCCCGGCAAACCCCCGGCAGCCCCTGCCCCCGACGCGCACACCCCCACCCCGGCTGCCCCCGACACGCTCCCCCTGAAAGAGGCCGCATCCGATGAGCCGACTCCGTAACGGAACGAACCGGGCCGCCCTGGCGTGCGCCGGTCTCGTCCTGCTCGCCGGGGGCGGCCTGCTGGCCACGGCCGCGCCCGGCGTACGCTCCCGGCTGCCGTCCGGGTGGCCCCGCCCCGGGCGCGGCACCGTGCTCCTGGATCGCACCGGCCTCGCGCGGCTACGTGACCACGGCTGGTGGACCCCTACCGTGCTCGCCGCACTCACCGTCGCAATCCTGCTCCTCCTGTGGTGGGTCATCGCCCAGCTCCGCGGCGGCGCCCGTGGACCCGTACCGCTGACCAGACCCGGTGTCACCCTGCGCACCCGGGCGCTCGCCATGGCGATGGCCGAGCGGACGGCCGCGCTGCCCGGAGTGGACCGCGCCCGCATCGCGCTGCACGGCCGCCCGCACCGCCTCACCGCCCGCGCCACCCTGCTGCTCGCCCCGGACGCCGAGCCCGCGGCCGTGCTGGGCCGGGTCGCCACCGGCACCCTCGCCGAAGCCCGTACGTCGGCCACCCCCCGGGCCATCGCGGCCGATGTCCGCCTCGGCGTACCCGCGCACCGCTCCCGCCGCGCCACCTGAGAACCGGGGTAAACCCCCAGGCCGGGGGCAGGAGCCAGCAGTCACAGCAGCAACCCACCCCCACTCCCACCCACACCAGCACCGAGAGCAGCACCGGCCCCGGCCGGCAGAGAGGCACGCATGGAGCGACGGACCGCACCGGAGCCCGTCGAGAGCCCGGCCCGGCCGTGGATCCCCCGCCCCGGCCGCCGTACACCGCGCCCCCGCCCGGGCTCCGGCGTCTGGTCCCGCGGAGGAGCGGCACTGCGCCGCACCCCGGTCTCCATGTGGAACGAGGACGTGTCCGACTGGGCCGCCGCCCTCACCTACTACGCGATCCTCGCGCTGGTCCCCGCGCTCCTGGTCACCATCTCGGTCATCGGCCTGGTCGCTCCGGCCACGACCGACGAACTCATCGCCGACGTGAGCGCCTGGGCCCCCGCCGAATCCGGCGCCGCCCTGCACCAGGCCCTGAGCCATGTGGCGGGCCAGCGCTCCGCCGCTCTGACGGTCCTGATCGGCGGCGCCTTCAGCGCCCTGTGGTCCGCCTCCAGCTACCTCGCCGTCTTCCGCCGCGCCCTGCACTCCATGTACGCGGTGAAAGACGAACGCCCCGCACTCCGCAAGGCCCACCGCATCCTGCTGACGGCCGTGGCCCTGCTCGGGCTGCTGGTGGTGAGCGCCCTGGTGCTGGTACTCAGCGGCTCCCTGGCCGCCTCCCTGAGCCGCGCGCTGGGCCTGGGCAACAGCGCGGGCAACGACGCCTGGACCCTGCTCAAGTGGCCCACCCTGCTGTGCTGCGTGGCCCTGCTGGTCCTGATCCTCTTCCGCTCCGGCCCACCGGCCGCCCGCACCACCCACCGCGGCCTGCCCGGCGGCGTACTGGCGGCGCTGCTCTGGCTGACGGCATCGGCGGGCTTCACGGCGTACGCGGCGGGGTTCGGCACGTACAGCAGGCTGTACGGATCACTCGCGGGCGTAGTCGTGTTCATGGTCTGGCTCTGGGTCTCGAACCTGTCCCTGCTGGCAGGAGCCCAGTTCAACGCGGAACTGACCCGAGCCGCCCAGAAGCCCAATCCACCGACCGAGGCAAACCCAAGCCCGCCCGACCCAAGGCCCAATCCACCGACCGAGGCAAAATCAAGCCCGTCCGGGGGCACCTCCCAGCGTTAGCCGGGGGAGATTGAGGACCGGGGCCCGGGGGCGTTGCCCCGCGTATCCCCGCTCGCGCACCCCGCTCGGGGGCTCACGCAATCGCTCACCCCCCGCGGGAGACGCGCGACAGGTA
>NZ_JBHYWP010000108.1:11539-27274 GCF_042751845.1 Streptomyces sp. NPDC059398
AAACCCCCGCCCCCCCCCCCCCCGCCCCAAACCACCGCCCGAGCAAAAATCCCGCCCGGCGGGGGGCACCTCCCTGCTTTAGCCGGGGGAGATTGAGGACCGGGGCCCGGGGCGGACCCCCGAGAAACCCCCACGCGCACACCCCGCACGCGCACACCGCATCCCGCAACCCCCGCCCGCAACCCGGACCCCTGTCACGCGGCCAGATCGTTCCGCCCCGACTCCGACCGCGCCTCAGGAATCTCCACCGCGGCAGCCGCCACCCTCCGTACCCGCCGCGACCGCACCAGCACCCGCCCCCGCTCGGAGCGGGCCACCGCCCGCACCAGCGGGGTCAGCAGCGCCATCGCAAGCGGCGAGAGCAGCAGCGTCACCGCCGTCCCCAGCGCGAACCCGCCGACCACATCGGTCGGGTAGTGCACGCCCATGAAGACCCGGCAGAACCCTTCGGCCAGCGCGAGCCCGATCGCGGCGAGCCCGAACTTCCGGTGCGCCACGAAGAGTCCGGCCCCGATCGCCATGGCCAGCGTCGCGTGATCGCTCACGAAGGAGAAGTCGGTCTTGCCCTTCACCAGGACATCGAGCCCCTGGTGGTCGACGAACGGCCGTGCCCGCCGCACGAATCCCCGGATCGGTACGTTCACCAGAACCGCGATCCCGGCGGCCAGCGGGGCCCAGACGACGGCGGCGACAGCCGTCACGGCCGACTCGGCCTCCGGCCGCCTGCGCACACTCCACCAGCACCCCAGCACAAGCAGCACCACCGCGAGCAGAATCCCGTACTCGCCGATGAACTCCATGGCCCGGTCCGCCCAGCCGGGGGCCGACCTGGCGAGGCCGTTGACGTCGTAGAGCAATCGGACATCAGGGTTCGACCCATCACTTGCGAGCCCAGCCATTCGCTGCCCCTTGCCTCTGCCTTCGCTCCACCGTGCGGCCCGCGTCCGTGCAGGCCGCTCTGCCAACCCCCGCGGTCAGTGCGCGCTCGTTGTCATCCCGGACAGCCGTCCCGGACGGTCATCCGGGAAAGTCGTCCCGGACAAGGGAACGCCCCGCGCGCCCGCGGCGTTCCGCTCTCCACCGAAAGATCACCAGGACGTTATCGAAGAGTGACTCATCGTCGCAGCTCAGAGCGACCGGTGTCACAGTGAGTTCAAGCCAGGCGACGGAGCGTCTCAGGCTTTCGAGGGGGTTTTGGGGAGTGCTTTCGCGCCATCCTGGGTGACCCGGGTGGCCCCGAAGTAGTCCGGCGAGTCGATCTTGTCGAACCGGATCACGGACCCGGTGTACGGCGCGTCGATCATGTACCCGCCGCCCACGTACAGCCCCACGTGGTGAATGGCACGGGAGTTGGACAGATCGTTCGAGAAGAACACCAGGTCCCCCGGGAGCAGTTGGTCCCTGGAGGGGTGTTCCCCCGCGTTGTACTGGTCGTTGGCCACCCGGGGCAGCGTGATCCCGACACTGCGGTAAGCGGCCTGAGTCAGCCCCGAACAGTCGAACCGCCCACCCTGCCCCGCGGTACCGGTCCCGCCCCAGAGATAGGGCGTACCGAGCTTCTGCTGCGCGTAGTAAATGGCCGCTGCGGCCTGCTGCGAGGCGGCCACCCCGTTGACCGGCTGCGCGAAACTCTTCTGCAGGGTGCGGATGACCTTGACGTAGTTCTGGGTCTCCCGGTACGGCGGGACCCCGCCGTGCTGGATGACGGCGTACGACCCCGCGTTGTACGCGGCGAGCATGTTGTCGCTCTGATTGCCCGGCACGTTCTTGACGTATCCGGCCAGTTCGCAGTCGTACGAAGCGGCTGACGGAATCGCGTCGGCCGGATCCCAGATGTCCTTCTTGCCGTCGCCGTTCCCATCGACCCCGTGCGTCGCCCAGGTGCTGGGAATGAACTGGGCCATCCCCTGCGCGTTCGCCGGGCTCTTGGCCGTCGGGTCCCAGCCGCTCTCCTGGTACAACTGGGCCGCGAGCAAGGCCGGGTTGAGCGCGGGACAGAGATTGCCCCACTTCTGCACGGTCGTCTGATAAGCGCTCGGCACGGCTCCCTTGGCCAGCGCGACGCCGGACTCGGCGCTGCTGCCGATTCCGGCGGCAGCGGAATACGTACCGAAGACGAGCAGGCCGACGAAGCCCAGACTCGCCCCGAACCCGATCCCGCCCACGACCCAGACTTTGCGCATCCCTCAACCCTCCCCCATTCGGCCCCGGTTCACTGCCTTCTTTACCCGGAAGCCCGAACAGCTGATGCCGGCGTAGTCCGTTGGGGTCGATTCGATGTGGGAGAAGACGACGGCCCCGTCCCCGGGGTCGGCCGAGTCCTGAATGCTGTCCTCGACGCTCCCCCGCACGGGAGGGATCCGGCCCATGCCACGGGCCCCGAGCCTGGCGAACAGTGCGTACGCGCCGATCCGTGACGGGTCCTGAGGTCTGAGTGCATCCACCGGGCCCACTTTTTCAGCCGCCCGGGCGCCGAGCAAGGGGCGTTGGCCCGTACCACGGCCTGTCAGCGCCCGTTTCAGTGGCCGGCTCAGTGGCCGCCTCGGAGGTCGCCTCGGAGGTCGCCTCAGCGGCCGCCCCCGAGGTCGCCCCAGCGGCCCGTCTCAGCGGCCCCCCGCACCGCCCTGCCGCAGCTTCCTGAAGGTGTATGCACCACCGCGCACGACCGGCACGGAAGTGCACTTCACCAGCGCCCTCCGGCCGTCCGCACGGCCGCTGCCATCGCCGGGCCTGCGGTACTCGACGATGTACGTCCCGTGCAGGACGACCCGGCTGTCCGGCTCCAGCGAGCAGGTGATCGTCGTACCGGTCTCCGTACCGGACTTGGCGACGGCGGCCAGCGGACCGGCCGTCATCCCCGCCGCAGCGCCCGGCCCGGAACCGGATCCCGGGCGGGGCCCCCGCACCGTCCGCACCGTGATGCCGCTGACCGGAGTTCCGCTGCCCGCACCACCGCCCAGCCGGCCGCCGGGCGCGGGGTGGACGAGCGCGGGGACGAACCCGCCGCGCGGCACCAGCGCGGCGAAGTCACCGTCCCAGGACCAGCCGGATTCGGCGTCGTACGACAGGTCCGCCGGGCTCATCCGGTCCAGGTCGACCTGGACCGCGGGCCCCGGGGCGGCCTTCACCACCGACCCGGGCGCCGCCGGATCCGCCGCGAAGGCGAGGACCACCTGGCCCAGCGGGAGGATGACGTTCTGGCCCCGCCCGGCCAGCGGGAGCGCACAGACCGGCACCGGGGCGCCGCCCCCCGGCGCGGGCTGCGCCAGACCGCACGAGAGCGGGGTCGCCGTGGTGTCCGAAATGGTGACCGCCCCCGGCGTACCCCCGCCGACGACGGTGGAGCGCGTCTCCGGCCCGACGTCGAGGGTCTGCCCCAGCGAGACCCGGGTGAGGTCCACACCCGCGAGCCTCGCCCCGGCCGGGTCCTCGCCGGTCGTGACGAAGGCGTAGTACTCCTCGGCCCAGGACAGTTCGGTCCGGGCCGTGTATCCGCTCATGGAGCTCCACAGCACGGGCAGCCCCCCGGTGCTCTGCTCGCTCTGCACGGCCTTGAACATCAGCAGCCGGTGACCGGCCGACCGCAGCCGGCCGACCGTCCCCGCGGGCATGTTCACCCGCACCGTGTACCGCACACCGGGAGCGGCAAACCGGTGGGACGCGCCCCGGGCCGGGCGGGCGGGCCCCGGGTTGGGGATGGGCCCCTGCGCCGTTCCCCGCGCCGGCTCCTGCCGGGCGGTCCCGGCGGACGCGGCCCTGTGTGCGCCGCCCAGCAGCGCGGGGACGAAGGCGGCGGCGCCCGTTACCGCACCACCCGCGGAAACCTGCCTGAGAAAGGTGCGCCGGGACTGCTCAGCCATGGGATGTCCTCCGAGTCTCGCGGTGGCAGAGCCGCCGGACCGGTCAGCGGGGCAGCCCCGCGGGCACCTCAGCACACCCCCGTACGGCTCGGTGCGAGGCACACGGCCCGACCGCGGCGCCTGCACCCGCACGGCCGAAGAACAGGGCGGGGCGCACCCGCCGCACGGACCGCCGTATGGATCCGCCGTACGGACCGCCGTACGGATCCGCCGCGAAGGGACGGCCCGCCCTCCGGTTCGCCGAGCTCTCCCGCAGCGGCGTCATTGCCCGGCGTCACCCCCCGTGATACACAGAGTAACCATGCGTGTTCGACCGAACACGAGTCCGCGCCGCAGGTCAGAGCAGTCTGTTCGGACAAATGTATGGGCATGCGGGTAAAGAGAGCCGCCGGGTTACACACGGGGGCTGTTTCATCAGCGAAGATAGGGCGTGACCCCTGCACCGGAGCATGGGCACGAACTACCCGATAGGGGCGGTGAGTTACATGAACCTGGCAGCCGACAAGGGCGACATCAGCACCATCATCGGCGGAATCGCCCCCAACTGGGGGCCGTTCGGCAGTCTCGGCAACGAGGCACGGATCATGGTCGAGGTCGTGATGGCGGTCGCCATCCTCCTCTGCCTCGGCATCGCGATCTGGGGTGCGGCCAAGCAGCGTATCGGCGCCACCGCCCTGCGGGACACCTTCAGCGCGGAACAGGGCAAGGGCCTGATCGTCGCCGGACTCACCGGCGTCTTCATCATCGGCTCGCTGGGCACGGTCTTCACCATCGTCTACGGCATGGCCGTCTGACCCCGCATCATCCGTCCCGCACACCCCGGGCGTGCCCGGCCCACCCAGAGGTTGCGCATCGCTGATGTCGAGTCACCACAGCCCGCCCGTACGGGAACCAGCACAGTTACCGTCGTACTGCACAACACGGCACACGGTTGAGGGGACGTCCGCGGCATGAGTCTCGGAGACGAGAACAACTACGGCAGCGACGCGGGGCGGTCCGACGGCATGGGCGGATCGGGCCAGACCCGCACCCGCCTGCCGGAGGGCGAGGGCGATCCGTACGGTGGCGCCAGACGCCCCGTACGCGCCTCACGCTCCCTCGTCACGGTCGTGGGCGTCGTGGTGCTGCTCATCGCCGCCATCGCCTTCGCCAACCGCGGCAACGGAAACGACAGCGGCGACTCGGCCTCGGACAGCAACGGAGCGAAGAAGCCCGGTTCGAACGCTACGGCGGCCTCCGGCGTCACCCCGGTCACGGGCAACAACAGCGGCATCCCCTCCGGCTTCGCCCACACCAGCCAGGGGGCACAGAGCGCGGCGGCGAACTACGCGGTGGCGCTGGGTTCTGACGGCATGTTCAAGGAGGACACCCGCCATCGCATCGTGAAAGCGGTGTACGCACCCAACGTGGCGGCCGCCCAGCTGAGCGATCTCGACAAGGTCTACTCGGGGCAGAAGTTCCTCGCAAGCGTCGGCCTCAAGGCGGACGGCTCGGCTCCCGCGGGCCTGACCTTCGTCGCCCGCACCGCCCCCGTCGGCACCAAGGCCGTCAAATTCGCCACGGACACCGCAAGCGTCTCGGTCTGGTACTCCTCGCTCTTCGGACTGGCGGGCGCGGGCTCGACCAACCCGGTCTCCGAGAGCTGGTACACGAACACCTTCGACCTGAAGTGGATCAATGGCGACTGGAGAGTCACGGGCTCCAGCCAGAAGGACGGGCCGGTGCCCGTCGGCCGCGACCAGACCGCTTCCAGCGCCAAGGACATGGCTGACGCGGTGAAACAGTTCGGAGGGTTCACTTATGCCAGGTAAGCATTCCCGCCGCGCCCTCTCACTGGCCTCCCTGGCCGTAGCCGTACAGACGGCCGCCGTCCTGCTGGCGACCCGTGCGGCCGCCGCGCCGTCACCCACTCCGAGCCCGGGTGCGAGCAACGGCGCCTGCGACCTGATCCGCGGACGCGCCCACGACATCTGCGAAGGCGACGCCGGCTCCGGTACGCACACCAACAACACCCCCCCGGCCGACTCCCTCGACCCCCTCTCCTCCCTCGCCAAGGGCTGCGCCGACGCCGCCGCCTGGATCGTCGGCAAGCTCTCCGACGCGGTGAAGAGCACCGCCAACGTCGACTTCACCAACAGCTCCTTCCTCCGCCAGTACGCCGTCGTCTTCGCCGCCTCCA
Organism: Streptomyces sp. NPDC059398; assembly: GCF_042751845.1. Taxonomy (NCBI): domain Bacteria; kingdom Bacillati; phylum Actinomycetota; class Actinomycetes; order Kitasatosporales; family Streptomycetaceae; genus Streptomyces; species Streptomyces sp. NPDC059398. Next base: position 17,579 of record NZ_JBHYWP010000108.1, read on the forward strand.
CCATCCTCACGCTGGTCCTCTGGCTCCTCGCCGTGGCCAAGCGCGCCGTCCGCGGCGTCCCCCTGACCACCGCGCTCTCCGAGGCCATCGGGTTCCTCTGGCTGACGGTCATCGCCTCCGCCTTCACCCCGCTGATCCTCTACACCCTGGTCTCCGCGACCGACAGCGTCACCCAGGTCATCGCCTCGGCCACCGGCGGCAAGAACGACATGTTCTTCGGCGCCTTCGCCGAAGCCCTCAAGAAGGGCTCCGACATCGGCGGCGGCCCGATCATGCTGATCGTCACGTCCCTGGTGTCGATCCTCGCCGCCGGCGTCCTCTGGCTCGAACTCGTCATCCGCGCCGCCCTCCTGTACGCCGGCGCCCTCCTCGGCACCGTCGTCTACGCGGGCCTCGTCGACAAGAACATGTGGGGCCACGTCCGCCGCTGGGCCGGCATCATGATCGCGGTAATCATGGTCAAACCGGTCATCGTCATCGTGCTCGGCCTCGCCGGCGCGCTCTCGTCCGGCAAGGGCCCGAACTCCTTCTCGGCCGTCGTCTCCGGCCTTGCCATCATCCTGCTCGCCATCTTCGCCAGCGGCATGATCTACCGCTTCGTCCCCGGCTTCGGTGACGAGGTCGCCGCCTCCCGCACCAACCGCAAGTCCGCGACCGACGGCTCCCAGGCCGCCGCCATGATCAGCTCGCCCGCCGCACTCGTGTCCCAGGGCATCAAGACCCACAGCAGCCGCGGCGGAGGCGGCGGCGGAAACGACAGCGGAAGCGGCGGCGGAGGCGGCGGACGCCCCGCCAACCCGGTCTCCGGAGGCGTGGCGGCCCACAGCAGCCGCGGCGGCTCCGGCGGACAGAGCGGCCAGAGCGGCGGCGGAACCGGCGGGAAGATCCCCAACGCCGCCTCCCCGCCCCGTAACAAGCCGAGCAGCTCAGGAACCCACAGCACACGCAACAACGGCACAGGAGGAGGAGGGCGTTGACGACCCAGTCCCAGCCGGTCGCGCCCCGCCGCACGTATCTGATCGGCCGCGCCCGGCCATCGGCGATCGTCGGCAAGAACCGCGAGACGGGCGAGATCGCACTGATCATCGCGGGCGCCTTCCTCGGCATGATGTGCGGACTCCTCGTCCCCGTCCTGCCCCTGCGCATCGTGACCCTGACCGGCTTCCCGCTGCTGGCACTCGCCGTGGTCTACGTCCCGTACAAGCACCGCACGTTCTACAAGTGGTTCGAGATCAACCGCAGCTACAAGCGCTCCCTGCGCCGCGGCAGCGCCTACCGCTCCGCCACCATGGAGGCGGGCGTCGCGCTCGACGGCCGCGAGGTCGAGGTCGGCCCGCCGCCCGGCATCGGCCGGATCAACTGGCTGGCCGCCCCCTTCGGCCCCGACGAGATCGCCGTACTGCTCCACGCCGACCGGCGCACCGTCACCGCAGCCATCGAGATCGAGGGCCCGGGAGTCGGCCTGCGCGACTCGGAGGACCAGGAAGCGCTGGTGGACCGGTTCGGCACCCTCCTCAAGCATGTGGCCAACGGCGACGGATTCGTCACCCGCCTGCAGATCCTCGCCCGCACCCTCCCCGCCGACCCCGACGCCCACGCCAAGGACGTCGCCCAGCGCGGCGACCCCCGCGCCCCCGGCTGGCTCCAGGACTCCTACGACCAGCTCGCCTCCATGGTCTCCACCTCAAGCGAGCAGCACCGCGCGTACCTGGTGGCCTGTATGCACTTCACCCGCGAACTGGCCACCGAGGCCCACACCATGGCCCGCGCCGCCCGGCCGAGCGGAGGCCGCCGCCTCGACAAGGACGCAGGACTCGCCGTCGTCATGGCCCGCGAGCTCACCGACATCTGCGCCCGCCTCGCCGAGGCCGACATCCGGGTACGCCAGCCCCTCGGCCAGGGACGGCTCTCCTCGCTCGTGCACTCCATGTACGACCCGGACCACCCCATCGACCACATCCAGGCCATGACCAAGCGCAACGCCTGGCCCGCCGAGCTCGACGCCGTGGAGCCCACCTACCTCCAGGCGAAGACCCGCGAGTCCTCCACCCGCGCCCCCTGGTGTCACGCCACGGCCTGGGTGAAGGAGTGGCCGATGACCCCCGTCGGCGTCAACTTCCTCGCCCCGCTGCTCGTCCACACCCCGGACGTGATCCGTACGGTCGCGGTCTGCATGGACCTCGAACCGACCGAGGTCGCCATCGAGCGCATGCTCACCGAGAAGACCAACGACGAGGCCGAGGCCAGCCGCGCCGCCAAGATGAACCGGACCGTCGACCCCCGCGACGTCGCCACCCACGGCCGCCTCGACCAGCGCGGCGAGGACCTCGCCAGCGGGGCGGCCGGCGTCAACCTGGTCGGGTACATCACGGTCTCGTCCCGCTCACCCGAAGCACTGGCCCGCGACAAGCGGACCATCCGCGCATCGGCCGGCAAGTCGTATCTCAAACTCGAATGGTGCGACCGCGAGCACCACCGGGCCTTTGTGAATACGCTGCCGTTCGCGACCGGCATCCGCCGATAGGGGACCTGTGATGCGAGATCCGATGTCAGCCGTCACCGACGCCTTCGCCGCGTTCCTCTTCGGCAAGGTCGAGACGACCCGCCTCCCCGTCCGTACGTCGACGGGCCAGGCCCAGGCGGTCTATCTGCCGACCGCCGCCCCCGGCCTCGGCGACTCCGGCGTGATCATCGGCCGCGAGGTCTACTCCGGCAAGGGCTACATCTACGACCCCTTCCAGCTCTACGGACAGCAGCTGCCCGCCCCGCACTGGCTGGTGCTCGGCGAATCCGGCAACGGCAAGTCCTCGCTGGAGAAGACGTACGTCCTGCGCCAGCTGCGCTTCAAGGACCGCCAGGTCGTGGTACTCGACGCCCAGGGCGAGGACGGCGCCGGTGAATGGGCCCTCATCGCCCAGCAGCTGGGCATAACCCCCATCCGGCTCGACGCGATGGCCGCACTCGACGACGGCATCCGGCTCAACCCGCTGGATCCGGCCATCGCCACCACGGGCCAGCTCGCCCTGCTCCGCACCATCATCGAAGTCGCCATGGGCCACGGCCTGGACGAACGCTCGGGCTTCGCGCTCAAGGTGGCGCACGCCTACGTCAACGAGACGATCACCGACCGCCAGCCCGTCCTCACCGACATCGTCGAACAGCTCCGCCACCCCGAACCGGAGTCCGCGGAGGCGATGAACGTCGGTACGGACGACGTACGGGCCTGGGGCCTGGACGTCGCGCTCGTCCTGGACCGCCTGGTCGACGGCGACCTGCGTGGCATGTTCGACGGCCCGACCTCGGTCGGCATCGACCTGGACGCCCCGCTCATCGTCTTCGACCTGTCGCACATCGACCGCAACTCCATCGCCATGCCCATCCTGATGGCGATCGTCGGCGTCTGGCTGGAACACACCTGGATCCGCCCCGACCGCAAGAAGCGCATCTTCCTGGTCGAAGAGGCCTGGCACATCATCAACAGCCCGTTCGTGGCCCAGCTCTTCCAGCGCCTGCTGAAGTTCGGGCGGCGGCTCGGCCTGTCGTTCGTGGCGGTGGTCCACCATCTCTCCGACGTGGTGGACGGCGCGGCGGCCCGGGAGGCGGCGGCCATCCTCAAGATGGCGTCGACCCGGACGATCTACGCCCAGAAGGCCGACGAGGCACGGGCCACCGGCCGGGTACTCGGCCTGCCCCGCTGGGCCGTCGAGATCATCCCCACGCTCACCCCCGGCATCGCGGTCTGGGACGTCAACGGCAACGTCCAGGTCGTCAAACACCTGATCACCGAGGCCGAACGCCCCCTGGTCTTCACCGACCGCGCCATGACCGAGTCCTCGACCCCGGACGCCGACGACGCCCTGGCCCTCCAACTGGAGACGGAGGCGGAGGAACGGGCGGCCAGGATCGAGCGGCAGTTCAACGAGTCCTCAGAGTCGACGGTGGCCTGATATGCGCGACGCCCCGCACCGCGGCCTCCACCAGCCGTACGAGCAGCACGACCCGCACCACCCGCCCAACCGCCGGCCGTCCCGCTCGCAGTCGCGCGGCATCCCGGACGGGCTGCTGATCGCGCTGATCGTCTTCCTGCTCGGCCTGACCCTCCTGGTCTGGCTGGCGACGGGCCTCGCCGCGGTGTTCTCCCACGGCGCCTGGCCGCACGGGGTGACCGTCTCGCACACCCCGGTGGCCATGCGCGAACTGGCCGCTTCCCCGAAGGACCTCGCCACCGCCTGGCCGGACACCCCGGCGGGCCGCCTCTCGGGGTACGGGCTCTTCTGGGGCCTGCTCATCGGCGAGGTCCTGGTCCTGCTGGTGCTGACCGTGTTCGTCCTGGGCACGTTCACCCGCTGGCGCGCGGTGCGCGCCGCCCGCCGGACAGCGGCGAAGGGGACCGGCGCCGACAGGCCGTACGGTACGGACCGTTCGTACGGTACGAGCGGCCCGTACGGCGCACGGTACGGCGAGACGCAGGCCGGCCCCGACGGCACAGGACCGGAGCCGGAGCCCACGGTGACCCCGCGCGTGGCACCCCCGAGATCACCGGAGCAGCGGGCGACCGAGCCGTACGAGCCCCGGGAGCCGTACCCACCGCAGGGCACCGAACAGCACCCGGCCCCCGGACTCCCGGCCGGGACCGCACCCCCGGAGGGCAGTGCCACCCCTGCAGCGGCCATCCCCGCAGGCACCGCAACCCCTGCAACGGCCGCCCCCACAGCCACCCCCGCCCCGAGCACGCCCACACCGGCCACATCGGGCGCACCGGCCACACCGGCCACACCGATCAACCCGGGCACACCGGGCGCACCCAGCGCACCGGCCACACCGAGCACGTCCGCCGCACCGATCAACCCGGGCACGCGGGTCACCCCGAGCACGTCGGCCACACCCACCACCCCAAGCACCCCGGCCACCCCAAGCACCCCGACCACCCCCGGCACGCCGGTCACCGTGATCGCCCCCGTCCCGGCCGAGACCCCGCTCCCGGCGCCCCTCGTCCGCTTCGGGCCGGTGGCGGACCGCCGGGCCGCGGCGGTCCAGGCCGTGAGCGACGCGGCGGGCCCCGCACTCGTCGTCACCTCATCGCCCGCCGTCTGGGCCGAGACCAAGGACGCACGGGCCAAGCTCGGCCCCGTACTCGTCTACGACCCCGGCCACCTCTGCGACACACCCGCCCGCCTCCACTGGTCCCCCACCAGCGGCTGCGACGACGCCGACACCGCGGCCGCCCGAGCCGTCGCGCTGCTCGCACCGGTCCGGCCTGCCGCCCGGATCGACTCGGCCATGGCCGACACCGCGGAGACCCTCCTGCGCAGCTGGCTGCATGCCGCCGCCGTCGACGGCCGTCCGTTCCGGCAGGTGCACCGCTGGGCCCAGGGCGCCGGTCCCGCCCAGGAGGCCGTACGTATTCTGCGCACCCACCCACGGGCCCGCTCCGGGTCGGCCGGGCTCCTGGAGTCTGCGCTCACCGCGTACCCCGAACGCCGGGACATGGCACAGGAGCTGACGGCCCGTGCGCTGAGTGCGCTCTCCTCGGTCCATATCCGCGAGGCCTGCACACCGAACCGAACCGATTCGGTCACGCTGGAATCATTCATCCATGAAGGGGGCACCCTCTATGTGGTGGGTGAAGCAATCGAGGATCCGCGCACGCACCCCGGTGCCATGCCGTTGCTCACCGCACTCGCCTCCAGCGTGGTCGAGCACGGCCGCCGCTTGGCCGCACGGTCAACTGACGGTCGGCTCGACCCACCAATGGCGCTCGTCCTGGACGACATCGCCGCCGTCGCCCCGCTCCCGCAGCTGCCGGAGCTGCTGACCACCGGTCAGACGCACGGCCTGCACCCGCTGGCGCTGCTCCGCTCACGTGAACAGGCACGCGCCCGCTGGCCCCACCGGGAACTGCCCGAAGCAACACCCTTCTGAACCCGGCCGAACCAGCCGGGGCCCCGCGCCACCGGGCCCCGGCGAAGCCCCGAACCCCAGCGTCCTACTCCCAGTCCCAGTCGATCCCCACCCGCCCCGGCCGTACCTCCTGCTCCACGGTATGGACGGACCGGTACAGACCACTGAGCGTCAGTTCCTCACGTGCACCCCGCGCCGTCCCCGCCGATGCCTGTACGAAGCGCCGGCACCGCACCGGCAGCGCCCGTTCGTCGAAACGCACCTGAAGGACGTACTGCCCACCGGCGAAGCTGAACCCGCGTACGTACTCACTGCTGGGCCCGCCCGTGCCGTCCTCGAATCCGTACCCGAACACATAGGTCTCCCCCGCCCTCAGCCGGGCGTCGAACAGCAGCTCGGCGACGACCACCCCGGTCTCCCGCCGCCAACGCACCCGCCCCGTACGGCAGTTCTCCCCGGCCAGGACCTCCACCCGCCCGGGGTCGCAGCCGGGGTCCCCGTGGTGGATGGCCACATAGCGGTCGACCCCGTCCCGGTGCGCGCGGACCACATGCTGCGACGAGCGGCCGACGAGCCGACGGTCCGCCCCGATCCGTACGGACTCGTGGTGCCCCACCGTGTGCAGCCCGCCGTCCTCCGGGCTCTCCATCTCGGCGAGCAGCCCCTCCAGTACGGCCGCACCCGCCACGAGCGAACGGTACGGACGGGCGGGCGGCCGCCCCCCGGCCCCACGCGGCCCACCGCCTGCGTGTGCACCGCCCGCGGGCCCGCCGTCGCCGTCCGCGAGCAGCCGCACCAGTGAACCGGGCGGCAGCCGCAGCACCTCCTCCAGCGCACCCACCGCCCGCAGCGACTCGGCCCGCCGGGGCCTTCGCACCCCCTGCTGCCAGTAACTCAGGCTCGTCACACCGACCTTGACGCCCCGGCTCGCCAGATGGTGCTGGACGCGGTGGAGCGGAAGCCCCCGTACGGCAAGGGCGGTACGCAGCGCCAGCGGGAAGGGCCCGGTCCGCAGGACGCGCGCGAGTTCCGCACCGTCGGCCACCGGATCCGGTCCCACGATCCGTCTCATCAGCGCCCCTCCGGGTCCGGTGAACATTCACGGCGGCCGGCCGAACAGCACCCAGGCCCGAACCATCCGCGCAGGTGAGAAGGGGAGCCGTTCACAACCGGCCACGCGCCGTTCACAGAGCCGTGTCCTCGCGTATTCAACCGCGTTGACCCGCCCACAACAACACCCGATGCTCACCACAGCGTCCGGACGCACTCCTCCAATCCACCCCCACTCCGGGAGGAACGCGATGCGCACCCACAGCAGACGGCTGTCCCTGGCCGTCATCGGCACAGCGGCGGCCCTGCTCGCCCTGCCGACCACCACAGCGGCAGCTGCCCCCGCACCCAGCAGCCCGGTGGCCGCCCACTCGTCCACCACCGCGGCACCCGCGCTGGCGGGAGCCAAGCGCCTCAACATCACCATGCAGGAGCAGCAGCAGACCAACTGGTGCTGGGCCGCGAGCGGCAACACCATCGCCGGCTGGTACGGCCGCAACTACAGCCAGAACCAGTTCTGCAACGCCGCCTTCAACCGAAGCCAGAACGGCAACTGCCCCAACAACCAGGCCACCCTCGGCAACGTCCAGACCGGCCTCGACTGGGCCGGTATCAACCCGGGTTCGTATGTCACCGGCTGGCTCCAGTACTCCACGGTGCAGACCGAGATCAACGCCGGCCGCCCGATCGCCGACCGTATCCAGTGGTCGAGCGGCGGCGGGCACATGAACGTGATCTACGGGTACGACACGGCGAGCAACTGGGTCTACTGGGGCGACCCGTGGCCCTCGGACAACCGCTACAACTGGGCGGCCCACGACTGGTACGTCAGCAACAACGAGTTCTCCTGGACCCACTCGCTCTACCGGATCGGGGCGTGACCGCCATGCAGAGACCCCGTACGCACACAGACTCCGCCGCACACGGCCGCACCGTCCTGCGAGCGGCTCTCGCCGGGGCCGCGGCCACCGCGGTACTCGCACTGGCCCCCAGCGCATCGGCCGCCGACCACTCCACCGCCCCCGCCCCGCGCCTCACCGACTCGGCGGCCGGCCGCAGCGCCGCCCAGCGGGCGGCCACGGCCCCGGCCACGATCGGCACCCTGGCGCGCTTCTTCGCCAGCTCCGGCGCCCAAGGCGCCCAGTCCCACTCGGCAGCGTCAGCCGACGGCCCGGTTCCGCAGATCAAGGGCCGGGCCGTGCCCGTCTACACACTCTCCCCCGACTTCGTCGCAGCCCGCTCCGGCGCCCCGGTAGCCCGGCTGGACTTCCTGGCCAGCACCGCGGTCTCCGCCGACGGCCGGAAGGCATCGGTGTGGACCGTCCCGCAGGGCTCCACCTGGCAGGTGGTGAACATCGCCACCGGCGACGACGAGACCCGCTACGCGGCCAAGGGTGCCGCCGCGCTCCCCGGCGGCACCGTCTTCCGAGAGCCCCAGATCAACGCCTGGTACGCCACCAAGGGCACCAGGGTCGTGCCTCTGGACACCGAGGCCGTACGCGCGATCGGCGCCGGGGGAACGACACTCGCCGCCTACCAGCACCGGGTGCACCAGGCCTACGCCGACAAGCTGCCGGGCTCCGCATACGCGAAGAAGGGCGAAGCGGGCGGCTACGCGGACGACACCGACAGCCACCACACCGCGACACACACCAGGACGGAGACCCGGACCACCGCAGCCTCGCCATCCGGTTTGGCCGGCACAGCGCTGCTGGCGGGAGGCGCGGGCGCACTCGTCCTGGGCATCGGCGCCCTGTTCGTACGCCGCACCGCCCATCACACCGGGCGGGCGACCGCCATCTCCAGCTCGTACTCGCCCGTCGCGCCGGTCTCGCCCGTCTCGCCGGAGACAGGGACCGAGTAACCGGTCGGTACGAACCCGATCTTCCGGTAGAAGCCGGCGGCCCGCCCGTTGTCCTGGTGCACGAAGAGCCGCACCCGCTCGACCCGCGGCTCCTCCAGCGTCCAGGCCCACTCCATCGCCACCCGGAAGAGCTCCTGAGTGAGACCCACCCCACGGAACTCTGGCCGTACGTACACAGCGACCAGGTGCGCCTGCGGTACGGCGCTCACTTCGCCGAAGATTCCCTCGGCCCCGACGGGCTCGACCAGCACGACCACCGAGCCGGACCACACCCCGTCGGGGCTCTCCGCGATGAACTGCCGTGCGGCACCCCCGTGCGAGGTCCCTGCCGCCCGGTCCTGCCAGAAGGAATCAGGGCGGGCGATGGCCGCTTCATAGGTTTCCAGAAAGGCAAGAGGGGCCGCAGGGTCCTGGAGAGCGGCCAGCCGCAACTCCTTGGCCTTGCGCCACTCGTCAGCCCGTACGGGGCGTATGACGTCGTCCATGCCGGGATCCTGCCAGACAAGTCCGCAGAACCGCACATGAATATGACGGCACCCGGTGTATGAACTGCATGTGGACGCAGAAATGCCTCAGCCCCGGACCATAACGGTCCGGGGCTGAGGCCAAAAATTGTTCGGCGGCGTCCTACTCTCCCACAGGGTCCCCCCTGCAGTACCATCGGCGCTGAAAGGCTTAGCTTCCGGGTTCGGAATGTAACCGGGCGTTTCCCTAACGCAATGACCACCGAAACACTATGAAATAAACAACACCGGTGTTGACACGGTCGTTCGTTATTTCAGAACTAACACAGTGGACGCGAGCAACTGAGGACAAGCCCTCGGCCTATTAGTACCAGTCAGCTCCACCCGTTACCGGGCTTCCACATCTGGCCTATCAAC
>NZ_JBHYWP010000109.1:0-12407 GCF_042751845.1 Streptomyces sp. NPDC059398
GCCCGGCGGGGCGGAACCGTGGGGGCGGGAGAGGCCCCGGCCGGGCATCGCGGGGGTCAGGGGAGGTACGGGAGAGGCGAGCAGTGCCGGGGGCTCGGCCGGCGCCGGGGCGCCGGATGACCGGCAGGTCCGATCAGCAGGCGCCCAGGTCCTGCCAGGCCCCCCAGTCGCCCGTGGTGCCCGGCTCCTCATTGGTGGTCCACCACTTGGCCTTCCAGTTGTGGCCCTTCCAGGAGACCTGCTTCCCGCCGGTGTAGACCTCGGATGCGCTCCACGACGGTGAGGTGCAGGAGCCGGACGGAGGCGGGGTGACCGGCGGGGTGGTCGGGGGCGGGGTGACCGGCGGGGTGGTGGGAGGCGTCGTCGGCGGGGTGGCCGGGGGCGATGTCGGAGGCGCCGAGCAGTCGGACGCGGACCCGTTCGTCGCGGTCACGATCTTGTTGAAGAGGGTGGCCGCGGGGTCGAGGTCGAGCAGCGAGTACATCATCGAGCCGCCCAGGCCGTGGCAGTGCGCGTAGTCGGCCTTGGCCTGGATGCTCTTGTCGCCGAGGCCGGTCCAGAACTCCGTACCGTTGTAAAAGTAGTTGGACTGGGTGGCGGGGTCGTAGAACGTGGTGGACGGGTTGGCGACGATGCCCGTCAGTTCCTTGTAGTACGCGGTCCCCGCGACCTGGCTGATACCGCGCGCCGGGGCCGGTCCGGAGGCCGGCTGGTACAGGCCGTGGTTGCTGCCTGCCGAGACTCCGGTCCAGCCCCGGTAGTACAGCGGGTACCCCATAGTGATCTTGCTCGCCGGGAATCCGCCCGGGATGCCGTAGGCCGGATCACCGGTGGTCCATGCCTTGATGGCGTTGTCGGTGGAGTACTTCTCGGTTCCGGGCGAGACCGGCGTCGAGGGGTCGTCCGGCGACACATACGTCGGGTCCTGGTGGTTGGTCGGGCCGGTCGCGTCCCAGGCGCCGTGCATGTCGTACGTCATGACGTTGGCGTAGTCGAGGTACTGGCCGAGCTTGTCGGTCTCCAGGTTCGCGATCTTGTCCTGGCCGGCCGGGAGAGCCGCGGTGAGCAGCATCTTCTTGCCGCCGTTGGCGGCGCCGTAGGCGTCGAGCTCGGTGCGGAACTCCGCCATCAGCTTGGTGTAGTTCGCCTTGTCGGCGGTGCTGTAGTGGTTACCGGTATGGCCATTGGGCGAGCCGGGGTACTCCCAGTCGATGTCGAAGCCGTCGAAGATCCCGGCCGCCGAGCCGTCCCCGCCGTAGCCGCCCTGCACCGGCAGGTTGCCCTTGATGAACATGTCGATGCAGGAGCTGACGAGCTTCTTGCGGCTGGCGTCGGTCGCGGCCGCGTCGGAGAAGTACTTGGAGTACGTCCAGCCGCCGATCGACGCGACGATCTTCAGCTTCGGGTATTTCGCCTTCAACTTCTTGAGCTGGTTGAAGTTGCCGACGATCGGCTGGTCCCACTTGTCGGCGACACCGTCCACGCTGATGTCGGCGCCGAAGGACTTCTGGTAGTCGGCGAAGGCATCGCCCGCGCCGTCACCGGCGTTGGGGTCGCTCTCGTTCGTCGAGTCGGACGCCTTGGTCGCCTCGAAACAGGTGTGGCTGCTGGGGTCGATGTTCTCGAACGAGTAGTTGAGGATGTCCAGCTTGCCCGCAATCCCCTCGGTGTCGAGGTTCTTGGGGTAGAAGGCGTTGCCGTACACGCTCCACTGGTCGTAGTACGCGATCTTGACGCCCCCGCTGCTCGAGGCGGCGGCCGCGGGTTTGGCGGCGGGGGCGGCGTCCGCCTGGGTGCTGACACCGGCTGCGAGTGCGGTGAGCACCCCCATGGCCAGCGCCGCGCTCGTGGCGGCGGCCATGAGCGTTCTCTTCCTGGATTGCACGGGGACCTCCAGATGGCGGATGTGGCTCACCGGCTCGCGCGGCACGGTTGGTAAGGAGATATCCGCGGCTGAAGGGCACGTCAATAGACTGGACCAATTAAGGACTAGACCAATTCGCCCCAGGGCGACGTTGTCATGGCCCTGGTACTGGCGGAACTGGACTAGACCAAACCCCGGGCAAAATCGGCGACTTGGGGCCATGGCGGAGCGCCGGCGTCTCGCCGGGGTTTATGTCACGGAGCTGCGGAAGACATCCGGCGCCGCTCCCACCGCCCGGTCTCGACGCCCCCACCCGCCGGTCTCGACGCCCCCGCCACCGGTCTCAACGCCCCCACCGCTCCGGGGCGATCCGCCGGACGGGGCCGGGCCCGCCCCCGGACCGGCGCCGCCGCGCCGCGGTCAGTCGCCTGCCGTGGCGCGCCGCTGCGGCGGCCGGTGCGTACGGCGCCTGACCGCTCCGTAGGTCTTCTGGAGGGCCGCGGTCGTGGCGTCGAACGAACGCTGCGCGACGCCGACGAACAGGCAGTCGATGACGGCGAGTTGGGCGATGCGGCTGACGGTCGCACCGGAGCGGAAGGGGGTCTCCCGGGCGCAGGTCGTCAGGACGAGGTCCGCACTCCGCGCGAGGGACGAGCGCGGCACATTGGTGAGGGCGATGGTGGTGGCGCCGCGTTCGGCCGCCGCCTGGAGGGGTTCGACGGTGTCCTCGGTCTCCCCCGAGTGGGAGATGGCCACGGCGACATCGCCCGGCCGCAGGAGCGCGGTGGCGGTGAGGGCGGCGTGACGGTCGGTCCAGACGAAGGCCATATGGCCGATTCGGTGCAGTTTCTGGTGCAGGTCCTGGCCGACGAAGGCGCTGGCCCCGACGCCGAAGATGTCGACCCGCCGGGCGCCGGCCACCGCGTCGACCGCGCGGCCCAGCACCTCGACATCGAGCCCTGCCCCGGAGTCCTCCAGGGCGCGCACCTCGTTGTAGATGATCTTGCCGACGATCTCGCCCAGCGTGTCCGTGGCGCTGATGTCGGTGCCGGGCGGGGGGCGTTCGCCGCCGAGAGCCTGCTCACGGGCCGCGGCGGCGGCCAGCGCGAGGCGCAGCTGCGGGTAGTTGGGGATCCCGATGGCCCGGGAGAAGCGCATCACGGTGGCCGCCGAGGTCTCGGCCCGCGCGGCAAGTGCGCTGATGGAAAGCTCCGACGCGTACGCCGGATCGGCCAGGACCGCCTCGGCCACCCGACGTTCCGAAGGGGCCAGGGACGGCAGCGCCGCCCGGATACTCGCGAGGGACCCGGCGGGCGCGGCGTCCGGTGCCGGGTGGGCCGGGGTGCGGGGTGATTCCTGGCGGACCATGGGCCGATCCCTTCCGAGTGACTGGGCGACACGGTCACCACGTACCGCACGGTCACCGCGTACCGCACGGTCACCGCGTACCGCACGGTCACCGCGTACCGGACTGTAACCACGCGCCCGACTGTGCGTCAAAAAGTTACGTCCGGAATTACATGAAGTTACTTATTGACATCCGGAGGCTGGCCTTCCGATACTCACTGGACCGCGGTCCGCGCCGGTGGCACCGACGGTCGTTGCTTAGGAGTGAGCGTGCGCCAACTCGACCTCGTGGTCATCGTCGTCTATCTGGTGGCGATCGCCGTGATCGGACTGCGGCTGGCCGGACGGCAGAAGACGTCGAAGGACTACTTCGTCGGCGAGGGCCATATGCCCTGGTGGACCGTCTCGCTCTCCGTGGTGGCCACCGAGACCAGCGTGCTCACCGTCATCAGCGTGCCGGGCGGCGCCTACAGCGGGCAGGGCTTCGGCAATGTCGAGCTGGCGCTCGGCTACGTCATCGGCCGCGTCATCGTCGCCACCGTGCTGATCCCGCTGTACAAACGCGGCGGCTTCGTCAGTGCCTACCAGTACCTGGGGAGCAGGTTCGGGCTGAAGCTGCAGGGGCTCGCGTCGGTGACCTTCGTCTTCACCCGGCTCCTCGCCGAAGGCGTCCGGCTGTTCGCGTCCGCCATCCCGATCAAGCTGCTGCTCGACGAGGTGGGCGTGCACGCGGGTTACCGCGTCATCATCATCGTGCTCACGGTGATCACCGTCGTCTACACCTACCTCGGCGGCATCAAGGCGGTCATCTGGACCGACGCCATCCAGATGGGCCTGTACCTGGGTGGCGCGGCGCTCGTCGTCGCGGTGCTGTCCAGCCATGTCGGGGGTGCCGGTTTCGCCCACGCCCTGCACGCCGGCCGGTTCCAGCTGTTCGACACCGACTTCTCCCTGGCCCATGTCCTCACCAGCTCGTTCGCCCTGCCCACCGCGATCGTCGGCGGCGCGATCTTCGCGATGGCCAGCCATGGTTCCGACCAGCTGATCGTGCAGCGCATCCTGGCCACCCGTACGCTGCGCGACGGCCAGAAGGCCATGATCGCCTCCGGTGTCTTCGTCACCCTCCAGTTCGCCGCGTTCTCTCTGGTCGGTGCGCTTCTGTGGTCGTACAACCAGGGCAGGAGCTTCAAGGAACTGGGGCTGAGCAGCTCCGACAACCTCTATCCGGACTTCATCCTGCACGGACTGCCGGTGGTCGTCTCGGGTCTGCTCGTGGCGGGCATCCTCGGTGCCGCGATGGGCTCGCTGTCCTCGGCTCTGAACTCCATGTCGAACTCGACGGTCGCCGACATCATCCACAGTTTCTTCCGCAGCACACCGTCCGAGGAGTTCCTGCTCAGGCTCGCCCGGGTGATGACCCTGGTGTGGGCGGTGCTGATGGCGGTGTTCGCCTGCGCCTTCAGCACCAGTACGGGCAACGTCTACCTCACCGGGCTCACCATCGCGGGCTACACCTACGGGGCGCTCCTCGGCGCGTTCCTGCTCGGCCGGATCGTCCGGCGGGCACGCGAGAGCGACTCCATCGTGGCGTTCCTGGTGACGATCGGCGTGATGACGTACATCGTGCGCGACGTCAAGATCGATGTCACCGTCGCAGGTGCCACCGTGCCCACCGCGGTCGCCGCCCAGTGGCTGGTTCCGATCGGTGTGGTGGTCACCCTCGCCGTGGGAGGGCTGATGAGCCTGTTCCACCGCTCCCCCGAGCCCGCCGGCGCCGCGGTGGGCGCCGGTGAACCGGACGCCGGCCCCGATCACGCCGTGACGGCCGCCGAACAGGAACAGAGCGCCTCCTGACGGCCGCTGACCGGGCCCCGGGCGCTCCGTGACAGCCACCGGCCGGGAGCAGAGCGGCCCGCACCCCACCTGGCGCGGGGCCCTCGTGACAGCTCCGCACCCCCTCCACCTCAACAGCCTCCGGGAGAATCCATGCAGCAGCCGCAGCCGACCCCGCCCCCCGCGGCGGACCACGCGACGGGAGGCACCCTGCGGGTGATCGGCCTGATGTCGGGCACCTCGTTCGACGCGATCGAGGCCGCGGCGGCCGACCTCACGCTGGAGGGCGACACCCTGCGCCTGCGGCCGCTGAGGCACCTCTCCGTACCGTACGCGGACGATCTGCGGGCGCTCATCGGGGCCACCCTGCCACCGGCCGCCACCACCACGCAGGCCATCTGCGCCCTGGACACCGGTATCGGCCAGGCCTTCGCCGACGCCGCCCGACGGGCCCTGCGCGAGCTGTGCGGCGGCGCCGCCGACCTCGTGGTCTCCCACGGCCAGACGATGCACCACTGGGTCGAGGAAGGCACGGTCCGGGGCACCCTCCAGCTCGGCCAGCCCGCCTGGATCGCCGAGGCCACCGGGCTGCCCGTCGTCTCCGATCTGCGCAGCCGGGATGTGGCCGCCGGCGGTCAGGGCGCCCCGCTGGTCGCCCTGACCGACACCCTGCTCCTGCGCTCCCTGCCCGGCACCCCTGCCGCACTGAACCTCGGCGGGATCGCCAACGTGACCGTCGTCGCGCCCGGCGCCGACCCCCTGGCCTTCGACACCGGACCCGCCAACGCCCTGCTGGACGCGGCCGTACGCCACTTCACCGACGGCACCGCCGCCTTCGACGAGAACGGGCGCAGGGCCGCCGCCGGCCTGCCCAGCCCTGAACTGCTCCGCGCCCTCCTGGACGACCCCTACTACCGCAGGCCGGCCCCCAAGAGCACCGGCAAGGAGCACTTCCACCTGCCCTATCTGCTCCGGGCGCTCGACGCCGTACCCACCCCCGCTGCTGACGACGTCCTGGCCACCCTCACCCGGCTGACCGCCGTCACCGTCGCGGACGCCTGCCGCGCCCACGGGGTCACCGAACTCGTCGTCTCCGGCGGCGGGGCCCGCAACCCGGTGCTCATGGGCATGATCGACCAGGAGCTGCCCGGCGTGCCGCTGCGGCCCAGCGACGCCCTGGGGCTGCCGTCCGACGCCAAGGAGGCACTCGCTTTCGCGGTCCTGGGCTTCCTCACGTTCAACGGCCTGCCCGGCGCGCTCCCCTCGGGCACCGGCGCCCGCCACGCCTCGCTCCTCGGCACCATCACGCCCGGTCTTTCACCGCTCCGGCTGCCCGTACCGGCCGCACAGCCGCCGCGGCTTCTGAGGCTCGCGCGCTGAACCACCGGCCCCGGGCACCGGGCATGCACCCCGTTCAGGCGAAGCGTGCCTTCAGCGCGGTGAGTCCTGAGGCGAAGACGGTGTCGCCGATACCCGCTTCGACCTGGGGTACGAGCTCGTCGGCGCCGTCGTAGACCGCCGACCAGACGACCTCGCTTCCGTCGGGGTGCTGCCGGGCCGTCAGTGTCGCCTGATAGCCGGTGACCGGCAGGGGCAGGTCGAGGACCGTGTAGGTATACGAGCGCCGGTCGGCATCGTGTACGAGCAGGCGCTCATGGGCCACGTCCTTGCCGTCCACCGTGAACACCCGGACGGCTCCCGGCTCATTGGGGTCCTCGCGCTCCTCGATGCGCGGGCCCGGTACGCCGGGAACCCAGTCGCCGAGCGCGGCGAAGTCCCCGATCAGCGCCCAGACCTGGGCGGGCGGGGCTGGTACGACGACGGAACGGGTGAGCTCATGCATGGTGTGCCTCTCCGATTGCTGCTGGAAGGGGTAAGTCCCGGGCGGGGGTACGTATCCGGTCAGGGGTACGTCTCAGGGGTACGTATCCGGTCGGCCCGGGGACGCGTCAGCCGGTCGCGGCGGGGCGCTCTCGCACCCGCCTCGCCTCAGCTCCCGGGGGCCCAGACCTCGGGCCAGTCCGCGCCGCGCAGTTTCCCGTCCAGGCCCCCGTCGCAGAAGAACAGCGATCCGACGCAGTACGACGCACGGTCCGAGAGCAGGAAGTCCACCAGCTCGACCACTTCCTCCGGACGCCCGGCGCGGCCGGCCGGGATGGAGGCGAGGAAGTCGTCCATCTGGGCGGCGATCTGCGGGTCCTCACGTCCGGCCCTGGTCATCGGGGTGTCGATGAAGCCCGGAGCGACCGCGTTCAGCCGGATGCCGTCGGCGATGTAGTCCGCCGCCCTGGTGCGGGCGTAGTGGGCGAGGGCGGCCTTGGTCGCCGGGTAGGTCAGCAGCGCACCCTCGTCGTTCTGCGCGTCGGCGGTGCGGCGGGCCTCCCGCTCGTCGCCCGCCAGGCATGCCTGGGCCAGCTCGGGGTGCCAGCCAGGCTGTGTGGTGGTCGAGTTCGACGAGGCCAGTACGGCGCCGGACGTACCGGCGGCGGCGAGCAGCGGCCGCAGGCCCTCCAGCATCCGGACGGCGCCGAAGTAGTTCACCGAGACCAGCAGGCTCGGCCGGCGCCCGGCGCCGCTGGAGAGGCCGGCGAAAGGCAGGAATCCGTCGAGCCGTCCGCCGGACAGTTCGGTGATCTGCTCCACAGCCTGGGCACGGCCGCTCTCCGTACCCAGATCGGCCTCGACATCGGCGTTCCGCAGGTCCACGCCGATGACGCGGTGGCCCTGGCCGGTGAACCGGGCGGCGAGTGCGGCGCCCATTCCGGAAGAGGAACCGGTGATGGCGATCGTGCTCATGTGAGTAGTCCTCCTGCGTCTGTGCGGCCCCCCGGGGCAGCGCCCCGTCTCCCCTCATCTCATCCGAGGGGATCAGGCACTCATTGCACATATTGCACTATCGCTCGGCGGCACCTTCGAGGTGGTCCCCGTAACGGCACGACTCAGGCCCCCGGCGCACTGGCGCGGCAAGCGGCGCTTTGACGACAGGCCCTACGGCAACGCGGCCACGAACCGGTTCGCGATCGCGGCGGGGGCGGTGATCGCCCCGCCCACGACGACGGCCCAGGCGCCCGACTCGATCGCCGTACGGGCCTCTTCCGGGGTGTGCAGACGCCCCTCGGCGATGACCGGAATGTCCACACGGGCGGCGAGTTCCGCGACCAGAGCCAGGTCGGGGCCGGGCTGCTGCGGACTGTAGGGGGTGTATCCGGAGAGGGTCGTGGAGATCAGGTCCACGCCGAGCGCGGCTGCCGCGACGCCCTCCTGCGCCGTGGAGACATCGGCCATCACCAGGTGGCCGAGCCGGTGCACGGCCTCGACGGTGTCGCGCAGGGGGCGGCCGTCCGGCCGGGGGCGGTCCGTGGCGTCGATCGCGACGATCTCGGCTCCGGCCTCGGCGACGGCTCGCGCGTGCGCCGCGGTCGGCGTGATGTAGACGCCGTCCGCGCCGTCCTTCCACAGGCCGATCAGGGGCAGGGCGACGACCGCGTCGACCGCGCGGATGTCGTCCAGGCCCTGGACGCGGATCGCGGCGACCGAGGCACCGGCGGCGACGGACGCCGCCACCGCTGCCATGTGTGCGGGGGAACGCAGCGGGTCACCGGGGGGCGCCTGGCAGGAGACGATCAGTCGTCCGCGCAGCCCGTCGAGCAGGGTGCGTACCCGGTCGGCAGGCATCGTGGTCCGGCTGGGCCTGGCCTCCCCGTCGGAGGGAGCGGGCTTGGTCATACGGCGTTCCTTCGTCCTGTCGTACGGCTGGTGCGTGGTGCGTGGTTGGCGCAGGGTGAGCGGGGTGGTGGCGGTGCACCGGCAGGGCACCTGACGCCCCGTCAGAACGCGGCCGGGGGCGGATGGGAGGCGGCCCCCTCGCGGTCCTCCAGGAGCAGGCTCGCCGCGCCGACCACCGCGGCCCGCGGTCCCAGCGAAGCCGGGGCGGGGCGCAGGCCGGAGGGTCCGGGCAGGAGTTCCGAGGCGAACGCCTCGGTGAGCGGTCGCCAGTACGCGTCGCCGACCGAGGCCACGCCGCCCCCGATCACGACCCGTTCGGGGTCCACCGCGTTGACCAGACCGGCCAGTGCACGGCCCAGCGCTCCGGCGCCCTCGGCGAGGACCGTGCGGGCCGTCGCGCCCGCGGTGCCGGCGCGGTCCGGCTCCGCTTCGGCGAGGGCGGCGACCTGCCGCAGCCCCCGGCCGTCGTCGTCCCCGGTCAGTTCGCGGAAGCGCGCCGTCATGGCGGGGCCCGAGGCGACGGCTTCGAGATGGCCGGTACGGCCGCAGTTGCAGCGGAGACCTGCCGCCTCGGGCACGGCGATATGGCCGAACTCGCCCGCTGTCGAATGGTTCCCGCGCAGCAGCCGGCCGCCGATGACCAGTCCGCCGCCGATGCCGGTGCCCACACTGACGTACAGCGCGGACCGGCAGCCCCGGCCCGCGCCGAAGGTCTGTTCGGCCAGGGCGAAGACATTGGCGTCGTTGTCGGCGGCCACCGGGAGGCCGAGCCGGGCGGTCAGTTCCTCGCTCAGATGTGTGCCCGCCCAGCCCGGAAGCAGGTCGTTGGCCGAGAGGACCACCCCGGTGTCGCGGTCGATCACACCTCCGGTGCCGATACCGAGACCCCCGGCGCGTTCGTGGCCGGGGAGGTCACGGACCGCGGCGGCGATCGCGTCGAGCACAGCGGCCGGCCCGTCGGCCGCGGGGGTGGGCCGGACGAGCGAGGTCAGCAGGGTGCCGTCGGCCGCGACGAGCCCGGCGGCGATCTTCGTTCCGCCGACGTCGACGCCGACGAAGGAGCGCGCTGGGGAGGACTGTCCCCCGGAGGGGCCGGCGGTGCCCGCGGGGGCCTGGTGCGGAGTGGTCATGGCTGTGTCCTGCGTACGGTGAAACGGATGTCGTAGAGGTCGGCACGGTAGATCGTCGTGGTGGCCTCGACCGGGGACTCGCGGTGGTCGAGGCCGACGCGCTGGACCCGCAGCCCGGCGCTGCCCGGCGGTACGCCGAGGAGTGCCGACTCGGTGTCACCCAGGTCCGCGGCGCGCACGATCTGCTGGGCCGAGCGGATGTCGAGCTGATAGCGCTCGCTCAGCAGTGCGTAGAGCGATCCCGTCAGGTCCGCGTCGAGGAGGCCGGGCACCCGGTGGGCCGGGAGGTGGACGGTCTCCAGACACATGGGAGAGCCGTCCGCGAGGCGGAGGCGGGAGATGCGGACCACCTCCAGGTCGGGCGCGGCACCGAGCCGTTCGGCGATGTGCCTCCCGGCCGGTACCGTCTCGGCGGCCAGCAGCCGGGTACCGGGGTCGAGGCCGCGGTCGCGCATATCCTCGGAGAAAGAGGTGAGGGTCAGCGACTTGGAGACCACGGCGGGCGAGACGAACGTGCCGGCTCCCTGCACCCGGTAGACGTTGCCCGCGCTCTCCAGAGCGTCCATGGCCTGCCGGACGGTGTTGCGCGAGACGCCGTAGCGGGCGGAGATGTCCCGCTCGGTCGGCAGTGGGGTGTGCGGCGACGCCCCGGCGATATCGGTCAGCAGAGCGAGCCGAAGCTCCTCGTGTTTGGCCTGTCTGGCCACGCGCACCACTCCCACATCCGATAGGTACCAACCAATTAAGCAATTATTACGCCAGATCTTGCGCATGGCCAAGCTGGGTGCAAGATTGGTCCCAACCAATTTGGGCAGTCGGCAGTGCCGCGCCCCCACTCAGGACGACCGCCGTGTGCGAGAGTCCGGACGGAGGGCACACCACTCCGGCAGTCCGCGTCTTGAAGGGACAGTGCCATGGCGTCACCCGACACCGCTGTGACGCAGGGGAGCAGCGGGCAAGGGAGCAGCGGCAGTCTGCGGCCGGTGATCGGCGTCGCGCTGGTCGCCGCGCTCGGCGGGCTGCTGTTCGGCTACGACACCGGGGTCATCTCCGGAGCGCTGCTCAGGATCGAGTCGGACTTCCACCTCAGCTCGTTCGGTTCCGGGGTCGTGGTCAGCTCGATCCTGGTCGGCGCCATGATCGGCGCGGCGGGCGCGGGCAGCCTCTCCGACCGGTACGGCCGCCGCCCCGTCCTGGTCGCGGCCGCGGGCATCTTCACGCTGGGCGCCGCCATGGCGGCCTTCGCCCCGTCGGCGGCGATGCTCACGGCGGCCCGCGTGGTGCTCGGCCTGGGCATCGGCGTGGCATCGAATCTGGTGCCGGTCTTCATCGCCGAGGCCGCGCCGCCCCTCTACCGGGGACGGCTGGTCGGCCTCAACCAGCTGATGATCACGCTGGGCATCGTCCTGGCGTACGCCGCCAACTACTCGCTGGAGGACGTGACGCACAGCTGGCGCTGGATGTTCGGTCTCGCCGCTGTGCCTGCCGTGCTCTTCGGCGGAGGGATGCTGGCGATGCCGGAGTCCCCGCGCTGGCTGGCGCTGCGCGGGCATACCGACCGCGCCCGTGCCGTCCTCACCCGCCTGCGGGGGCCGGGCGACCCGGACGCGGTCGAGGCGGAGCTGGCCGAGGCGACGGCAGGCGCGGACGAGACGAAGGCCCGGATGCCGCGTCAGGGGCGGTGGCGGGCGCTGACCGCCCGCTCGGTGCGCCCGGCGATCATCGCCGGTGTGGGACTCCAGATCCTCGGCCAGGCATCGGGTGTCAACACGGTCATCTACTACGCCCCGAAGATCTTCGAGAGCAGCGGACTCGGCTCCTCCTCGTCCATCCTCGCGACCGTGGGCGTCGGCCTGGTCAACCTGCTGATGACGCCGGTGGGCATGTTCGCCGTGGACCGGTTCGGCCGCAAGAAGCTGCTCGCCTGCGGAGCCGGGGTGATGACCCTCTCGCTGGCCGGCCTGGCCGCCACCCTCGCGGCCGGTGCCCCGGGTTCGTCGACCGCCTGGCTCGCGGTGCTGTTCGTCGTCCTCTTCATCGCCGCCGTCGCCACGACACTCAATGTGGTGGTCTTCATCATCCCCTCGGAGCTCTACCCGCTGCGCATCCGCGGGACGGCGATGAGCGCCACGATGTTCTCGAACTGGACGATGAACTTCCTGGTCTCGCTGACCTTCCTCACCCTGCTCGACGTGTTCGGCGGCGCGGGCACGTTCACCCTGTACGCGGCGGTGTGTGCCCTGCTGACCCTCTTCGCCGTCCGTTGCATCCCCGAGACCCGGGGCAAGAGCCTGGAGCAGATCGAGCAGGAGCTTCTGCCGAAGTGACACCGGGTGTGCTTGGGCGCCGCGGGGGGGGGGGCCGGGCCGCGCGAGCGGGCTGGGGGGGGGGGTGGTCGCTGGGTGTGGGGGGGGGGGGGGGGGGGGGGGGGGGTGGGGGGGGGGGGGGGGGGTTGGGGGGGGGGGGGGGGGGGGGGGGGGGGGGGGGGTTGCGGGGGCGATCCGTTC
>NZ_JBHYWP010000109.1:12417-27234 GCF_042751845.1 Streptomyces sp. NPDC059398
ATCGAGCAGGAGCTACCGCCGAAGTGACACCGGGTGACAGGGCCCCGGGCGGTGGTTCGCCCGGGGCCATGTCACCCGATACGGAGATCGCCGCGGGCGAGCGCGGCGGCCACCTCGGCCCGGCCGGGCTGTCCCGCTCTGGCTCCCACCTGTGTGCAGGACAGGCCCGCGGCGGCGGAGGCGAAGCCGGCCGCGTCGAACGGGTCGGAGCCGCGCTCCAGTTCGGCCAGGTAGCAGCCCACGAAGCAGTCGCCGGCGCCGGTGGCGTCGCGTGCCCGCACGCGCAGTGCCGCTCCCCCGCGGGTCTCGCCGGTGGGCGTGTGCAGGCGCCAGCCCTCGGCGCCGTCGGTCACCACCACATGGGTGCCGTACGCCACCGCCGCGTCGCGGGCGTCCTGGCCGAGCAGCCGTTCGGCCTGCGCCCGGCCGAGTACCACATGTTCAGCGGCGGACAGTGCGGCCCGCGCGCCGTCCGCCCGTTCGCAGCCGTCCAGGTCCACGACGGTCCGGATGCCCGGTGCGTCCGCCAGCAGCGGGGCGGCCCACGGAAAGCGGTAGCCGTCAAGGTACAGCCAGCCGCCGCCGGCTGCGGCGAGCCGTCGCACCGTCCCGGCCACCTGCGCTTCCGTGACCTCGTCGTCCTGGCTGATGACCGAGCGCTCACCGTCCGGGGTGACGAGCAGAACCGCCGTGGTGAGACTGCCGCTTCGGGAGGCCCACTCCACATTCACCCCCGCCGCGCCGAGCCCTTCGAGGAAGGCGGTGCTGAGCGGATCAGCCCCGACCACACCGGCGAACCTGGCATCGGCTCCCACCCGGGCGGCGGCCGCGGCCGCGTTGGCGGCCATCCCCCCGTCGTGCCGCCGGATGTCGCGCGCCTGTACGCGGTCCCCGGCGCCGGGGAGCACCGGAACGTTCACGGTCAGATCACTGTTTCCGTACCCACAGAAGACAATCATGAAGAGGTAACCCAATCTCCGCCGGGCCGCCGGGCGGCGGCATTCTGACGGGGCGTGACATCGGCCGTCCCACGCCTGCCGGTCCGGGTCGGCACCGGCCGGCCGGTCGCGTACGGCCCCGGGACCCGGCCCGGCGGCAGGAGCCGCCGCCGGCCCGGCGCCGCTCTCGTGGCGGCACTCGCTCACCTGCTCGGGAGCTCCTACCGGGTCGTTGAGGCTGGACCGTAGAGCGCGTACGGCGGACGCGTCAACGGGCGGCTTCCCATCCGTCGCCCGCCGCACGCGCCCCGTGGCACAGACCGGGGCACGAACGCTCCGCTCCCGCACGTCACACAAAGTTACGCCATCCGACCGGTTGACCAAACGTCATGACGTTCGCATGATTTGGGGCATGGCTTGGGACGACGAAGACTTGATGGACGGCCCGGTGTCGAAGTGGCATCAGATCGCCGAGCGGCTGCGCTCGGCGCTCGCCAAGGGGGAGTTCGCCCCCGGTGATGCCCTGCCGTCCGAGACGATGCTCACCCGGCGCTTCGGCATCAGCCGGACCACGGCGCGCAGTGCGCTGAACGAGCTGGAGAACGAACAGCTGGTCACCAGGCGGTCCGGCCAGGGCACTATCGTGCTTCCGCCGAAGGTCGAGCAGCCGCTGAACCTGCTGGCCTCGTTCGCGGACGACATGCGAGCGCGGGGCCTGCGCCCCGGCTACCGGCTCAACGGCGTCACCGTCCAGCCCGCCCCGGCGGACGTCGCCAGGGAACTGGGCATCGACGAGGGCGACCGCACGGTCTGCGTCGACCGTGTGCTGCTGGCCGACGACGAGCCGATCGCCTCCAGCGTCTCATGGCTCGCGGCCCGGATCGCCGACCCGGCGGCGCCTCCCGGCGAGGACGCGCTGCGGGACAGGTCGCTGTACGAGTGGATCGAGCGGACCACCGGCACCCGGATCAGCTCGGGGCGGGAGTACATCGACGGCGGCCTCGCCGACGCGCAGCTGGCCGAGCGGCTTGATGTCGCGAAGGGCGCCCCGATCCTCATCGCACGCCGCCGCTCGCTCTCCGCGTCCGGGGACCCGCTGGAGTACGTGGCGATCACGTACCGCGCCGACCGCTACCGCTTCAGGATCGAGCTGTCCCGCCCATGACGACCACCCCGGACACACCGGACACCCAGGGCACACTTGCCACCACGGCACCGGCGATGACCGCGGCAGCCGAAGGCCCGCATCCCGGCGCTCCTCTTCAACGCCCCACCAGGACAGCGCTGTTGGTGGGAGACACGGTCTTCGACACCACGGTACGGGTCGACGCCCTCCCGGCGGCCGACGAGAAGGTGGTGAGCACCGACCTCACCGACGCCCTCGGCGGCGTGGTGACCAACGCGGCCGTGGCCTGCTCCCTCACCGGAGCCCCCACCGCCCTGGTCAGCGCGGTCGGATCCGACACGGCGGGCCGTGAGTGCGTCGCACGGGCCGAGCGTGCCGGTATGGACTTCCGGCCCGAGGTGACGGACGGACGATCGAGCCGCGCCGTCATCACCATCGCCGAGGACGGCGAGAAACACCTCGTCCTCGTGCCCGGCGCACGTATGTACCCGTCCGACGAGGTGTGCCGGACCCTCCCGCTCGACGGGACGGGGTGGCTGCACACCGCCGTCTACGATCCGGCCGCGGCCCGCACACTGCTGGCCCGGTGTGCCGAGAGCGGTGTGCCCTGGTCGATCGATCTGGAACCCGCGACGTTCGCCGACGGCATCGAGACCCTGGCCGCTCATCTCGACGGCGCCGCAACGGTGTTCTGCAACGCCCGCGCCGCACAGGCCATCGGCCCCGAGCCGGAGCGGGTCCTCTTCGGACTCGGCGTCCGCTCGGTGATCTTCACCGACGGTTCGCGCGGCGCCCGCTGGTGCACCCCCGGCGGAGCAGAGGGTTCCGGCCGCATGGTCGGCGTCCCCGCCCCGTCCGACCCGCCGCCCGTGATCGACACGACGGGGGCGGGAGACTGCCTGGCCGGGTCGTTCGTCGGCATGATGCTGGAGACCGGCGATCCGCTGGCGGCCCTGCGTTACGCGGTGACGGCCGCCTCCCACAGCTGCTCGGGGTTCGGGGCCGGGGCGTCCTATGCCACCCGGGCCGAACTGGCGCGGCTGCACGGGCCCGCCGATGTGCCCCCGGCTGCTGAGGCGGTGGCGTCATGAGTCTGCTGAGTGAAGAAACCGACGTCTTCGAGGCGGCCCCGGGGCAGCGGTGCGCCGTGATGTTCCTGGCGCGGTGGCGTACACCGCGTCCTGCGGACCCCGGCCGGATCGCGGATGCGCTCGGGGAGGAGTGCGCGGCGTTGCAGGAGGACGGCTGGCGGCTCTCGGTCGACCGCATCCTGGCGGGCGACGTGGCGGAAACCGGTGACGGCGGACAGCAAAGTCCGGTCGGGGACGTACCCACGGTGTACGAAGCCGGTTTCTCGCATGACGTCGACATCGTCGGCATGTTCGAGGCACCCTCGCCGACGGCGGCGCTCGCGGGCACCGTACGGCTGGAACGGGCCGGCTGGGACCGCGCACTGCGCACCGAATGGCTGCTCGGGCCGCGGGAGTTCCTGCCCGTCGCGGGCTCCGCGTCCTCCCCCGAGCGGGACCGGTGGGCCTTCTTCGCGCTGTGGAAGTGGAACAGCGCCTGGCAGGCCGCGACCGCGCAGGAGCGGCGCGCCTACGACCTGGAGTGCGACGTCGCGTTCGCATCCGACGTACGCGGCGGCGCGGCCATCGCGGGCCGGCACCGTCTCGACGGCGCGAGCCAGTGGGACCACATCGGCGTCTGGCGGGTACCGGGCGTCGAGATGGTGGACGCGGCGATGCGCGAGCACGCGCGGGTGGCGGACTTCAAGTTCACCACCTCCCGCCACTACATCGGTCGTCGCACACCGCTCGACGACGCCCTTCGAAGGAAGTGACTGAGGACATGACATGAGCGACGTCGTCTGGCTGCACCACTCCCTCCCCCGTACCACCTGGTACGACCTCCCGCCCGGTCAACGGGCGCAGTACGAAAGGGACTTCCAGGAGCAGCGCGCGGCATCCGAGCGGCACGGCGGCAGCCTCGACGGCCGCTACCACGTACGCGGACAGAGCGACTACTCCCATGTGGAGATCTGGACTTTCCCCAGCGCGGAGCAGGCCTTCGACCACTGGTCCCGGCTGGTGGCCGCCGGATACACCGCCTGCTTCGAGTTCTCCAACCAGGTGGGCCTGGCCGACCCGGCCACCCCGTCCGCCTGAGCACCACAAGAGAGGAACCCATGAACAACCCTGCCCCCCGGACCGAGGACCAGCGACCGCTAGGGGTCTTCCCGCCGAAGGACTCGGCGCTGGACTCGATCTTCGGCACCGACCGTGTCGTCATCGGCGTCGTCCACTGTCCTCCGCTCCCGGGCAGCCCCCACTACCGCGGCCAGTCGGTCGCCGAGCTGATCCGGTTCGCCGTGGAGGAGGCGACCGCGTACCGCGAGGGCGGCGTCCACGGTCTCATCGTGGAGAACGCCTGGGACCTGCCCTTCCCCAAGCCGGAGGACCAGGGCTTCGAGACGGCGGCCACGCTGGCCGTGCTCGGCGACCACGTGCGCGAGAAGGTGGGACTGCCCGTCGGCGTCAATGTGCTGGCCAACGGCGCGCACTGCTCGATAGCCACCGCCCAGGCGTCCCAGTCGTCCTTCGTCCGGGTCAACCAGTGGGCCAACGCCTATGTGGCCAACGAGGGCTTCATGGAAGGGCTCGCCCCGTCGGCGACGCGCTACCGGGCGAAGCTGCGCGCCGAGCACATCAAGGTGTTCGCCGATGTGCACGTCAAGCACGGCTCGCACTCCATCATCGCCGACCGCTCCCTGGCCGAACAGACGGAGGACGCCGAGTTCTTCGACGCGGACGTGCTCATCGCCACCGGCGGACGTACGGGTGACGAAGCCGCCGAGAGCGAGGTCCAGGGCATCCTGGACGCGACCCGGCTGCCGGTGATCATCGGCTCGGGTATGAACGACGGCAACGCGGAGCGGCTGCTGTCCCAGTGCCACGGAGCCATCGTGGCCTCCGCGCTGAAGGAGAACAGCCGCTGGTGGGGCCGGGTCGACCAGGCGAAGGTCCGGGCCTTCACCCGCCACGCCGAGAAGGCCGGGTACCAGCTCCCGTAAACAGTCGGCTGTCCGCGCGGACGACCCGTTCGCCGTGAGTGGCCGAATCCGGTGGGCGGGGCGTGCGGGCGACTGACGAACGTCGCCCCGCACCCTCGCACACCGGTAGGCACGCACAGCCGCACCACCCCGCACACCCGCACACCCGCACAACGCCACAACGCAGAAGCACGGGCCCCCTGGTACGCACCCCACCCGGTTCCACCCCGCCGGCCCGCCCCGCTCGCCCCACCCAGTACCGGACGAGCCCCCGCTCGCCGCGGCTCCCGGCCGACGAGCGCCCCGCCGAACGAGCCCGCGCCGAACAGGGCCGCGCCCGACGGCTCGTGCCCCCACCGGGCCCCGTACCACCGCGCAGCCCCACCCGGGGCCCCATCGACGTACCCGTGACGTATCCGCCGGGATGTCGCCCACCACCCACAGCGGCCCACGCCGGCCGGCAGCACACTGGAGGCACCGCCATGCCCGAACGGGAATCCGCCCCGCACCCCACTGCGCCCGAACAGCCGCTGAGCGCACGGCTCATCAGCAGCAACACCGGGGAATGGGAGCGCGCGCTCGCCATGCCCTTCGTCCGCGAGGTCACATCCGACACCGTCAGCGACGCCGTCTTCGCCCGCTATCTGCACTTCGAGCGCGAGTTCGTGGACACCGCGGCCCGGCTGGCGGGCGCGGCGGTACGCGAGGCCCCCACCCCCGGCGCCCTGGCGGGGCATGCCAGGACTTTGCACGCGCTGGTGACGGACCAGTACGCGTACTTCACCGAGGCCCTGGAGACCACCGGCATGCCGGAGACCGGCGAACGGGCCGGCGCGCAGGCCGCCACCCTCACCCAGGAGGTCCTGGACGCCGCCGACTCCCTCGGCTATCCCGCCATCGTGACCTGTATGTACGCGGCGGAGTCGCTGTACCGGACGTGGTGCGCGGCGGCCGCACGCACGCCGTCGGCGCGTGCGGAGATCGCGGACTGGGTGCACCTGCACACCGTCGCGCCCTTCACCACCCAGGTGCGCTTCCTTGAGGACGAGATCGACGCACTGGAGATCACTCCGGCGACCGAGGCCGAACTGGTCGCGGCCTTCGGCCGGGTCCTCGCGGCGGAGGTGGCCTTCCACGACGCCGCCTACGTCGCATGACGCCCCGTACGCAAGCAGCCCCGACCGAGACCGTCCCCCACTGCTGATCGCTCGTAGCTAAACGGAAGGTGGAGCGATGCCGGACCTCCGCGAACACAGGAACCTCCTCGAAAAGGCCGGCCTCCCCCGACCTCTGGCGCTGGGATATGTCGCGCTGGCGCTCTTCATGATCGGAGACGGGGTCGAACAGGGCTATCTCTCGGCGTTCTTGACCGACGAGGGGTTCGCCGCACACCGCATAGCGGTGATGTTCACCCTCTACGGCGTCACCGCGGGAATCTCGGCGTGGATGGCCGCCGCCCTCTCCGACGTCTTCGGTCCACGCCGGCTGATGGTGGCCGGCGCGGTGGTGTGGGTGATCTTCCACGCCCTGTTCGTGACGCTCGGGGTGATGGACCACTCCGGCGCGCTGCTGCTGATCTGCTACGGGCTGCGCGGATTCGGATATCCGCTGTTCGCCTACGGGTTCCTGATGTGGATCGTCAAGACGGCGCAGCCCGCCCGGCTGGGGATGGCTGTCGGCTGGTTCTGGTTCGCCTACATCGCCGGATTCTCCACGCTGAGCCCGCTGGTCGCCAAGGCGAGCATCGCCGCCATCGGCCCGCTGCCCACCCTGTGGGCGGGGCTGGTCGTGATCGCGGCCGGTACCGGGATCGCGCTGGCCGTACGGGCCCCCGGCGGGAACCGGCCGGTCTCGAAGCTGGAGGAGAACCCGCTGCGCGGACTGGTGAACGGCGTCTCGATCCTCTGGCAGGAGCCGAAGGTCGCCGTGGCGGGCATCGTCCGTGTCATCAACGGTGTCTCACAGTTCGGCTTCCCGGTCTTCCTGCCGGTCTACTTCACCAAGTCGCTGGGGTTCCCGCTCGGTGACTGGCTCACCATCTACTCCGTGATGTACCTGGTGAACCTGGGCGCCAACCTGCTCGCCGGGTACTGGGGCGACCGCTACGGCATCACCCCCGTACTGCGCTGGATGGGCTGCGCGGGCTGCGCCGTCACCACCGTCGCCTTCTACTACATACCGACCGCCACGCACAGCTTCTGGCTGTCCCTGCTCACCGGCTCCCTCTTCTGCGCCTGTCTGGCCGGCTTCTCCCCCATGTCGGCGCTGATGCCGCAGATCGCTCCGCGGCGTACCGGTGCGGCGATGGCCGGCCTCAACCTCGGTGCCGGTCTTGGCACCGCGGCCGGACCCGCGCTGGTGAGCCTGTGCCTGGGCCCGCTGGGCGTGAGCGGCGTCATGTGGGTGTTCGGCGCGTGTTACGCGATCGGCGCCGTCCTGACCCTCTTCCTCAGGGTGTCCTCACACACCCCGGCCAGCACCCCTGAGGGCGAACTCTCCGTCTCCTGAAATGTTCTGACCAACCGTCCGAACATCCCGTCCTGACCGATCCGTCCTGCCCCTGCTGGCCCCTTACCGCCGGAGTCCCTGCCACCGAGGACAGGGTCTCCGGCCGTACGGGGTCAGAGAGCGATGAGCCCGGCCGTCGTCTCCCTGAAGCCACAGGCGTCGAAGTAGAACGGCCGCAGATGTTCCTCGAAGTCGACGTGCAGCCATTCGCACTTCGCACGACGTGCCCCCTCGGCCGCGGCTGCGACGAGCGCGGCGCCCACACCGCCGGTGCGGCGGTGCCGGGCCACCACTGTGTCCAGGATGAAGGCGTGGGCGCCACCGTCCCAGGCCACGTTGACGAAGCCGGTCAGTGAGCCGTCGTCGCGGGCGCAGACCCAGCCGAGACTGTGGCGTTCGAGCCGTGCACGCCAGTCGGTACGACCGGCCGGGGAGCCGAAGCCTTCGGCGTGCAGGGCGTCGAGGGCGTCGTTGTCGAAGTCCCCGCGCCACTCGTACGTGATCGTCACGCCGGGATCCTAGACCGGCTCCGCCGGGGGCTGCCAGCCGTTGGCGAGGATGCCGAAGACTTCCTCGACAGCGGCTCCGTGGTCCTTCCGCCCCTGGGCAAGGACCGGAACCTCCAGGACGAACCGGGCCAGCGCCGCGCAGGCGAGGTTGTCGTGGTCCACGCCGTACTCGTCGGCAATGGCCGCCCCGAGGGTGTCGGTGTGCCGGGCCCACATGCGTTCGGCGTACGCGCGCAGCGCCGGAGTCGAGTCCACCAGGTGGTTGAACTCCTCCCGCTGCGGGTGCGCAGCGATCGGCAGCCAGGTGTCGAGCACATGCTGGCGCAGGGCGTCGAGCACGCTCTGGCCCGTGGCCCGCTCCCGCACTGCGGCGATCAGACGTGCGTCGTTGCTCTCCTCCTGGTCGAAGACGAGCGCTTCCTTGCCGGTGAAGTGCTTGAACACCGTGGCCGTCGACACGTCGGCGGTTTCGGCGATGTCCCGCATGCTCACGCCGTCGTAGCCACGGTCCAGGAAGAGCCGGAGTGCGGCGTCGGCGATCGCTTGCCGGGTGGCCGCCTTCTTGCGTGCGCGGCGGCCGACGGGGGGTTCGGTCATGGCGCGAGCCTACCTGATGGTGGAACCTGAATTTAAGTTGTCACATTCTACTTTTTTGCCTACTCTACTTTTAGGTGCGGAAGCGGGTCGGTTCCAGGCACAGAGCCGGGCCGGCCTGCTGCACCGGTACGCCGCCCCTGCGAAGCGTCGGCACCGGAGCCGTCCGCCCCCGCTCACCCCACCCCCGCCCGACCGGCGAAAGGAACACACATGACCTCACCGAACCCCGCACAGGCCCGGATCAGCATCATCGGGGCCGGTCCCGGCGGGCTGACCTGCGCCCGGATCCTCCAGCAGCACGGCGTCGCCGTCACCGTCCACGACCGTGACGCGGGCCCCGGCGCACGCAACCAGGGCGGCACCCTGGACCTGCACGCCGACAACGGCCAGATCGCCCTGCGCACCGCCGGACTGCTCGACGAGTTCTTCGCGCTGGCCCGCCCCGAAGGGCAGGAGATGCGCCGCCTTGACCCGGCGGGCAGGCTCACCTCCCATGAAGTCCCCGGCCCCGACGAGCTGTTCAGGCCGGAGATCGACCGCGGTACCTTGCGCGACCTCCTGCTCGGCTCACTGGAGCCCGGCACCGTGCACTGGGGCCGCGCCCTCCAACGCGTCAGCGGCCCCGCGCGCGGGCCGCGGCAGCTGCACTTCTCTGACGGCACCACCGTCGAGACGGATCTGGTGATCGGCGCCGACGGCGCCTACTCCCGGGTGCGACCCGACGTGTCCCCCGCCGTTCCCGGATACACCGGGGTGAGCTTCCTGGAAGCGTGGTTCTCCGACGTGGAGAACCGTCACCCCGGCATCGCCGGACTGGTCGGGCAGGGCAGCGCCCACGCGGCCGACGGCGAGCGCGCCATGTTCGCCCAGCGGGGCGGCGACCACCACATCCGCGTCTACCTCATCCAGCGCGTTCCGGCCGACTGGATCGGCGCGAGCGGCCTGACGGCAGGCGATACCGACGGAATCCGTGCCGCGCTCCTGGAGCGGTACGGACATTGGTCGCCCCGTATGCGCCAGATGATCACCGACAACGAGGGCCGGTACGTCGACCGCCCGATTCTCGCCCTGCCCGTCCCGCACATCTGGGAGCCCAGCCCGACGGTGACCCTGCTCGGCGACGCCGCACATCTCATGCCGCCGCTGGGCGAGGGCGTCAATCTCGCCATGCTGGACGCCTGCGAGCTCGCGCTCGCCCTGGCGAAGTCGGGCACCGTCGACGAGGCCCTCCGCACCTACGAGGAGACCATGCTGCCCCGCTCGGCCGAGACGGCCCAAGCCCTCGAAGGCGGCGCGGAGCACCTGCTCGCCGCCGGGATGCCCGACTTCGGCGACGCCGCCGCCCAGCGGTGACACCCGCTCCGGGCCGGGCCTGCCGGGCACCGGGGCCCGCCAGGGTCACCCCGTATCACCGTGCGTGGCGCCACCAGTAGCGTCCGACGACGAGTTCCTCCAGGTCACGGAGCCGGTCGGCCGCCATACGCGCGGAGCCGGCGGGGTGTTCGCACGCGATACGGAGGTCGGAGACAAGGTGGGCGGCCTCGCGGGCCTCACACCGGGCCCGAAGGAGGCCAGGAGAGGTCCCCGTCGTCCGGGCGATGACGTCGAGCACGGTCTCCATATGGGGGCCGCTGAACCGGGCCAGGAAGAACCAGTCGTCGGCCGGCTCCCCGAAGCGGGCCCATTCGAAGTCAAGCAGGGCCGTCACACCCCGGTCATCTGCCAGCCAGTTGTCCCAGTGGCAGTCCGCGTGGACGGGGACCAACGCCCGTACGGGCAGCGGAGCCCGCTCCGCGATCGCCGCCACGCCCGCGAGCAGCCGCGGCCGTACGGTCCGGTGCCGGTCCAGCGCGGCGAGCCGCTCCACCTCGGCGGCGAGCGCGTCCCGGCCGACGAATCCACCGTGGTCGAGCGGCTCCCCCAACGTCCGCGCGGCCCGCTCCGACGGCGCCCAGGTGTGCAGGAGACCGAGCCGCCGGACCGCCTCCTGCGCCCACCGGCGGACGGTCCCACCGTCCGCACCGGGCAGCCCCACGCCGGGGGCGGCCCCCGGTGCGCGCGCGTAGCAGGCGTAGCGGATGTCGCGCGTCCCCAGCCGGTGGAGGCCGCTGCCGAGCAGCGGGGCGGTGAGCCCGGCGGGCAGCTGGGACGCGAGGACGGTCTCCCGGTCCAGCCGGGTGTGTCCGGCGGCATCGATGATCTTCACGACGGCACCGGATCCGACATACACGTGGTGGGAGCTGCTCTCCACGATGACCATGGGGCCGGGGTCACACCCCAGGGCCGCCGCGCCGATCGCGCGAGCGGCGTCGTGGGCCTGCCGCAGATCGGGCGGGTGCGAATCCGGCAGGCGCCGCTCAGGCAGGCAGGAATCGGGCAGATGCGTATCGGACGGCCGGGAGCCGGACATCGGTACTCCAGCCGAAAGCGATGATTGAGCGGGGATCGTGAACGGTGATCCCGCCGACGGGACCCATTGATTATCCCCGCGCCGCCGTGTGAAGTAAAGATCCACCAGCGCGGCAGGCGGCCATCAGCCGGACCCGTTCGCGCTGGTCAACGCGCGCATACGGTGGTCCAGTTCAGTGCGGTAGAACTCGATGAAACCGTCCGGGTCCGGGCCGGCGTTCTGCATCACCAGACGGTCGAACCCCGCGTCCACGAACGGCTGGGCCACTTCCACATAGCGGGCCGGGTCGGGGCCGCAGGCGAACTGGGCCAGAACGTCCTCTTCCCGCACGGTGGTGGTGGCCGCTTCGAAGTTGGCGGGGTTGGGCAGTTCGCTCATCACCTTCCACCCGGTGAGCGCCCAGCGCGAGGTGTCCAGTGCGGCCCGCGCCGCGGTGTGCTCGTCGGGCGCCCACGCCATGGGCACCTCCACGTACCGCGGGCCGCCGCCCCCGGCCTTCCGATACGCCTGGACGAGGTCGCTCCTGGGCTCGGTGGCGAAGAGCCCGTCCCCCAGTTCGGCCGCGATGCGCGCGGCGTGCGGACCACCGGCCGCCACCGCGATCGCCGGGAGTTCCTTCGGCAGGTCGAAGACCCGGGCATCGTCCAGCCGCAGATGGCGGCCGTCGTACGAGCAGTATCCGCCCTGCCACAGCAGCCTGATGATCTCCAGCGCCTCACGCAGCAGGGCGTGCCGCTCCGGCACCGAGTTGGGGAATCCGCTGCCGGTGACATGCTCGTTGAGCCGCTCGCCGGAGCCGACACCCAGGGTGAACCGGCCGTCCGACACCAGCGCGAGCGTCGCCGCGGCCTGGGCGATGACGGCCGGGTGGTAGCGCACGGTGGGGCAGGTCACGCCGGTGGCGAGCCCGATGCGCTCGGTCCTGGCGGCGATGGCGCCCAACACCGTCCACACGAACGGAGAGTGCCCCTGATTGTCCAGCCAGGGGTGGTAATGGTCGCTGATCTCCACGAAGTCGAACCCGGCCCGCTCCGCGCGCACCGCCTGCTGGATCAGTTCGTCCGGGCCGTACGCCTCGGAGGCAAGCTTGTAGCCGATCTGCATCTACTCTGCTCCTCGTTCGCTCGGGCAGCAGACCGTCCCCGTACCGGCCAGATCCGTCACCGTCAGCATAAGGGAATGCATACGATATGGCCTTAATTCATCAATTCGCCCTCCTCCTGGGAGGCGGACACCGGGACGCCCCGCTCCCCGCGGCTACCCCCGCCCGGCGCGGACACTCAGCGGCGGAATCCACCGAAATGATGGGTACGCGGCCGTCGCCGCAGTCGGCGTTCACGGCATCCGGGCAGGCCAGGACTCTGAACGGGCTGTCAACAAACTGTTAGCGTGGCCGGATTCCGACACCCCTCATGTTCCGAGGCTCTCGATGAAACATCTCTCGCGGAGGCAGTTCGCCGCTTCGTCGCTCGTACCGCTGGGAGCCGCCGCGCTCCTGCCCGCGGCGCCCGCCCACGCCCAGGAGACAGCCGCTCCGCAGACGGCCCACCGCAGTTCCGGAGACCCCTTCCGGGACGGGCTCTCCGACGTACTCGACCTGCACGGTCTTCCCGAGGCGGCCCAGCCCCCCGGGGACAATCCGCTCAATGTCTTCGCCGACCTCGGCGCCTGGCACGCCTACGGTCTGCCATCGGCGAAGGACCACGCCCATCTCGGAGGCTTCAGCGGGCCCCTGTATATCGCCGAGGAGTACCCCTGGTACCTGAGCCGGGCCTTCAGCCGCTTCGGGCTGGCCGACGAGCGCTCAGGGCGGACCGTGGACCTGTCGGCGGACCGGTCGCCCCGCCTTGAGGCCCGGCCGGGGCTCCTGACACAGTCGTACGCCGTGGACGGGCTCCACGTGACCCTGGAGCTCCGGTACGCCGACCACCGCACCGCCCTGGTCAGGGCGACGGTCCAGAACCGGGGGCACCGGCACCGTGAACTGCGCGCCCGCTGGACGGGCGCCCTGCTGCGCCACACCAGCGAGCCGGTGCGCAGCGCGCCGCGGCTGCACGCGACCGGTGACGGCGTCGCGGTCCGGTTCGCGGAGGTCCGCTCGTTCAAGGACTTCCTGACCACCGCGCAGACCCGGTTCGAGGTGGTGCACGCGGGCCCTGTCCGCACCACCGTCCACGGCGACGAGTACCGCACGACCGCACACCGGCCGACGGAGCTCGCGCCGGGCGCGACCGCCACGTTCGTCTGGACCGAGTCGTACACGTTCACCGACGCCGAGCGTCGCGCGAGTAGCCCGGCGGTACGGGAGGCGCTGGCGCACCCGGACCGGGTCGCGGACCGGGCAGACCGCCGGTGGCAGCTCTATCTGACCCGCGCCCTGGGCGGGGTGGCCTCCGACCGCCGCCGGGTCGCGGCGAAGGCGGTGCAGACCCTGGTGACCAACTGGCGCAGCCCGGCCGGCGCGCTCCGCAAGGACGGCATCACTCCCTCGCTCACCAACACCTCGTTCGCCGGGGGCTTCTGGGCCTGGGACTCATGGAAGGAGGCCGTCGCGACGGCTGCCTTCGATCCCGGACTGGCCGCCTCCACCCTTGAGTCGATGTTCGACTACCAGATCAGCGCGGACTCCCCGGACCGCCCGCAGGACGCCGGGATGGTGCCGGACGCACTGTTCTACAACGACATCCGCCAGGGCGGCCTGAACTGGAACGAGCGCAACTCCAAGCCCCCGCTGGCTGCCTGGGCCGCCTGGCAGGTCTTCGAGCGCGGCGGCGGCCGGGCGTTCCTGCGCCGGATGTACCCCAAGCTCAAGGCGTACCACGCGTGGTGGTACCGCGACCGGGACCACGACCGGAACGGCCTCGCCGAGTACGGCGCCACGGTGGACCCGGCCAACAACAGCACCAAGGAACGGAGGCTGGCGGCCGCCTGGGAGAGCGGGATGGACAACGCTCCGCGGTTCGACGACACCCAGGTGCTGACCAACACCGACCGGTCGGGGCGCACCATCGGCTACTCGCTGGCCCAGCAGTCCGTCGACCTCAACTGCTTCCTGTACGCGGAGAAACGCTTCCTCGCACGGATGGCCACCGAGCTCGGCTGGCGGGGCGAGGCAAAGGACTGGAACCGTGAGGCGGATGCCCTGCGGGACCGGATCAGGACCCGGACGTACGACCCGGGCACCGGCTTCTTCTACGACTGCGGTCCGGACGGGGGCGGCCCGCTGACGGCGGCAGGCAAGGGCATCGAAGGAGCGGTACCGCTGTGGGCCGGGGTCGCGACCGCCCGGCAGGCCGCCGCTGTCCGCACCGCGCTCACCGACCCCGCGCAGTTCCGCACCCCCATGCCGCTGCCGACGGTCGCGCGCGACAACCCGAAGTTCGACCCGACCGGTTACTGGCGCGGTCTCGTCTGGCTGGACCAGGCGTACTTCGCCCTGCGCGGTCTGTCCGACTACGGCTACGACCGGGATGCCCGAGCCATCGGCGAACAGCTGCTCAAGCATGCGGACGGCCTGCTGGGCGACGGCCCCATCCATGAGAACTACCAGCCGCTGACCGGCGAAGGAGAGAACTCCTCGAACTTCTCCTGGTCGGCGGCGGTCGTTCTGGAAATGCTGCGCGACGGGTGAGGGGTCCGGGATACGGCGGGGGCCCCGACCCCGCCAGAGACAGTCT
>NZ_JBHYWP010000110.1:0-27132 GCF_042751845.1 Streptomyces sp. NPDC059398
GGCGAGCGCCGGTGACCGGCACTCGCCCTTCCCGGGCCGGGCGGAAGTGGGCATCGTCAGATGCGTCCCTGCGTCAGCCGGGAGACCAGACCCGCCGGCGGCTTCGCCGTGTGGCGGCCCAGTACGAAAGCGGCCCCGACGAGGCCGGCGGTCCCGGCGGCCGCTCCGGCGGCGACGGCCTTGCGGTTCTTGATGACGGTCGCGGCGGTCGAGACCTTGGCCGCGGTGGAGGCCATCGCCTTCTGGCCACTCGACAACGCCTGCGTGGCCGTCTCACCCACCGAAGCGGTGGTCCTGCGCGCGGCTTCCGCACCTGCCCCTGTGGTCTTCTTCGCGGTCCGGGACACGGACTCCGTCTTCGACCTGGTGGCCGTGCTCCTGGCCGCTCGGCTGCCGGCCGTCCGGGCCTTCTTCCCCGTCGTACCGCTGCTCTGCTTAGCCGTGTTCTCGTTGTCTTCACTCATATCGATCGTGTTGCCAACTTCCGCACGGTGAAACGTGATTGCTGAGATCAGGCACCGGAATGGGGAAGCAAAGACCCCAACGGGCCGAGATCCAGATTGAGATCGTCCATGGTGAGGCCGTAACGGTCGCAGAGTTCGGACATCCGGTCCTGCAGAATCATCAGGGTAAGACCTATGCGTTCTTCCTGATCCTCAGTGAGGTCGTTCTGGTCCACCCGGTGCAGCGCGGTGCGTTCCATCAGCTGGCGCAGCAACTCCACAATGGTGAGAACCAATTTGATGAGATCACGCTCCACGGTCTCCGGATCCGTTTGGAGACGCTGTGCACCACTCGGGTGCGCGCGGGCCTCATCCGGACCTGCCGGAAGCAGATCGAAGGCACGCGCGGCCGCCTGGGCGATTTCACCGAACTGGCCCTTCTCCGAGGGCCCTTGGGAATGGTCGGCCGTCATGAAGCTCCTCACCACGGTGCCGGTTCGTCGGAAGTGATCGAGCGGATGACCGCGCGCAGATTGATGTGCACCAGATCCACGTCCGCGATGGAGAGGACCAGATCGCCGGTGAGGACGGCTCCGCCGTTGAGCAGGCGGTCCAGCAGGTCGATGAGCGCGACCTGCCGCCCCGCCAGGGACTCGATGTCCGTACCGGCGCTGTCCGGCCCGCCGCTCACGGTCACGCCGCACCGCCCTGCGTCGCGACCGGTGGTGTGGCGAAGGAGTACGGCGCCCATGGCCCGGTGATCTCGATACGTACACCCGGCACCCCGTCGGCCAGGGTGTCCAGCGTGCGGCGGAACTCCTCGGCACGGGCCGCCGGGACCAGATACGCGTCGTTGGCGACGTTCTCACCCTGGGACGAGGCGAGTTCGCCCTGCTGCGGCCGGTGGACGACCCTGGCGCGTGCCACGGCGGCCACCCGGTCGGGGACCCCCGCAGCCAGCTCCCCGGCAGCCCGGTAGGCGTTCTGCTGCTGGCGGCGCTGGGTCCTGCGCTGCTGCAGATACGCCCGTCCAGGACTGGCCGGAGCGGCGGAGACATGGTCCGTGGCGGCCAGTTCGTCCGCCGGGGGCCGTTCGTCCGCCGGGCCATGCGGGTCCGCGTACACCTTGACGCCCAGTTCGACATGGCCTTCGAGCCAGGAGAGCAACTCAGCGAATTCCGAGCGCCGTTCGTCGAGCATGGCGGCCACGCGGGTGTCGCTGAGGTAGACCGTCGCGAGGCGCAGCGGAAGGACGGTGGTGGCTCCGTAGGCCGCTTCCACCACCGCGTGGTGGCCGCGGGCGATCTGCTCCAGCCGCTTCAGGTCCTCCATCTGCGCCTTCATGCCCTCCGAGCCGAAAGCCTCATCGGGCACGGACGAGACCAGGGCCGCGAGGCCGCCGGACTCCACCGTCCGCAGCGCGCCCCCGTCCAGGCCGGCTGCCCCGCCCGACGTCACACCGCTGAGGGTGCCTGCCCGGCTCACGGCGTAGACATAGGAGATTCCGGTGCTCACCGCTCGTCCTCCCTGGCCGTACCGGCGGCCGTACTCTCGGCGCTGTCCGTGCTTTCCGCGTTCCGGCTGCTCGCCGTCTCCTGCTCCGGGCCCGCGGGAAGACCCGCGGCCTGCCTCAGCTCGGCGAGTTCGGCCTTGAGGCGGGCGTTCTCCTGGGCGAGCGGGTCGGGCGCCGCCGACGCGGACACAGTCTCCGTCCGCTGGGACGGGCGCGCCCGGGACGACAGGGACGGGTCGTGCTCCCACCAGTCGATCCCCATCTCCTTGGCCTTGTCCACCGAGGCGACCAGGAGCCTGAGTTTGATCGTCAGCAGCTCGATGTCCAGCAGATTGATCTGGATATCGCCCGCGATGACGATGCCCTTGTCCAGGACACGTTCGAGAATGTCGGCCAGATTGGCAGAGGAACCCTGCTGGCCGTACGGGGACATCCCGGAGGAGGACCCCATACGGCCGGCCAGTGAATCGGACACCT
This sequence comes from Streptomyces sp. NPDC059398, assembly GCF_042751845.1. Classification (NCBI taxonomy): domain Bacteria; kingdom Bacillati; phylum Actinomycetota; class Actinomycetes; order Kitasatosporales; family Streptomycetaceae; genus Streptomyces; species Streptomyces sp. NPDC059398. The sequence goes on from NZ_JBHYWP010000110.1 coordinate 2,434, forward strand.
TTATTCAGCCCTGTCTGTGATGTCGGTCCGGGTCAGGAACGGGCCGATGCGGTACGGCGGCGCCGGGAGCGGCGGACCGGCTGGTCCTCGTCGTCCTCGCCGTCTTCGGCTTCCTCGCCGTCTTCGGCTTCCTCGCCGTCTTCGGCTTCCTCGCCGTCTTCAGCTTCCTCGGCTTCCTCGCCGTCTTCTGCGGCCGCGTCGGGCTCCGCTTCCGGTCCGTCCTCCGCGTCCAGCTCGCCTTCGGGGGCCTCGTCGTCCTCGGCGTCTTCGGGGACCTCGCCGTCCTCGTCGACGCCATCGAGGTCTTCGTCCTCGTCCGCGTACTCCGCGCCGGGCTCCTCACCCTCATCGGGGAGTTCCTCGTCATCGGCGTACTCGTCGTCGGCGTAGTGGTCCTCGGAGTTCTCCTCGTCGAGGGCATCGCGCTCGCCGCCGTCCTCGGCTTCGTCGTCGCCGGGGCCGGCGTCGCCCTGCGCCTCCTTCTCGGAGTCCGCCTGCTCCCGCTCCACGGCGTCGTCGTGCTCCACGACAACCTCGCCGTCCCGGATCTCGCCGCGCCACCCGTCGGTCGCCTCACCGCGCATCATGATGAACTTGCGGTAGAGCTTCAGGTCCAGGCGGGCCCGCCGGCCCTGCGCGCGCCAGATGTTGCCGGTCTTCTCGAACAGCCCCTTGGGGAAGTATTCGAGGACCAGCAGCACACGGGTGAGGTCTTCCGTGAGCGGGTGGAAGGTCACGACGCCCTTGACGGTGCCCTTCGCGCCCTCCGTGGTCCAGGTGATCCGCTCGTCCGGCACCTGTTCGGTGACGTTCGCCTTCCAGCTCCGTGTGGACTTGGCGACCTTCACCTTCCAGTTGCTGCTGGTGTCGTCGGCCTTCTCGACGCTGACGACGCCCTTGGCGAACGTGCTGAATTCCTGGAACTGTGTCCACTGGTCGTACGCCTCGCGCACGGGCACGCCCACGTCGATGTCCTCGACGATCGTCACGCTCTTGGACTTGCCCCCACCGCTCTTGCGGCCCTTGCCGAACAGGCCCTTGACCTTCTCCTTGACCGTGTCCTTGAGGTGGGCGGTGCCTGCGGACAGTGCGGCCTGCGCAGGTGACTTGCCCTCCTTGAGGGCCTGTCCGCCCTTGGCCAGGCTGCCCGCCAGGCCGCCCTCGCCGGGTTCACCGAGCTTGCTGACGCCCTCGCCCAGTTTGTGTCCGAGCTGGGTGACCGCGTGTTCGGCCCGCGCGTGCAGATAGTTCTGCAGTTCGTCCTTGAGCCGGTCGGTGGCCGGATTGCGCGCCACCTCGTCCTTCAGCTTGCTGAGAGCGGAGTCACTCACTACGGCCACCCCCGCTCCTGGTGCGCGTCTGTGACGCCGCCTTGCGGCTGCCGGACGCGGCCCGGCCGGCGGAGGACGACGCCTTGCGCGTGCCCTGCGAAGCCTTGCCGCGTGCGGCCGATGATGTCCTGGCCGAAGAGGTCTTGCCCGACGTGGACTTCGCGGCCCGCTTCCGGGGCGCGGGCTTGTCCCGGTCGTCATCGGCTGCGTCCTCCTGACCGCGCTCCCCCGATGACTCGTCGGGGGACTCCTCGGCGGACTCGGAGTCCTCGTCGTCGCTCGCGCCCCCGGACGACTCGCCGAGCCCCAGGGTGCGTTCGTGCAGCGAGTCGGCGAGGCCGGTCGCCCGCTTCGTCAGCGCGGACGTGGCCGCCGATTTGGTCGCCTCGACCAGCTCCTTGCGGACCTGGCTGTTGAGGCTGCCGAGCACCGGGGAGTTGGCCAGCATCTTGCCCAGCTGCGCCGGGTCCAGACTCATCTTCTTACCGGCCAGGAACATGCCCAGGCCGATCGCCAACTTGGCTTTCTTGGTACGTCCCAGCAGGTATCCACCCACCAGGGCGACACCTATCTTGCCGTTGCCTGTCATCTCTCGTGTACCTCGTTCTCCCTGTTGTCAGGAATGGGCCCGCAGGCGCCGCTGGTTGGCTTCGAGCCACTCCAGCCGGTCCAGAAGCTCGTCCTCGCGACGGTCGAACTCGTCCTCTTCGATACGCCCGCTCAGCAACTCCCTTTCGAGCGCGGCCAGTTCGGCGCGCACGGGCTCCGGGTCGTAGTACTCCCGCTCCGCCGTCACCAGCACCTGGTCGACGACCCACGCGGTTCCGCGCAGCGGTGCCAGCGGCAGAGTGAGAATGTTCGTGATGAGGCCCATGCCGGGTCCTCCGCTCAACCGGGTTAGGTTCGCAGGCTCAGACGAAGCTGTAGGGCGGCAGCGGCCCGTTCAGGGCGTGGGTGAAGCCGTCGCCCCAGCGTTCGGCCTCCTCGTGTACGGCCTGGGTGAAGGAGGCCGCCTGATCACGCTTGACCAGGAAGGACGCGTTCAGGAAGTGCGTCTTGGTCGGCTCGCCGTTCGCGACGCGTACCGCGGCCGGTCCGAGCCTGGCCACGATGTCGTCCCGGCCCCGGGCCTCGCGGGCCTGGACCTCATGGGAGATCGTCTCCCCGAGAGCGACCATGTCGTCGTGGGCACCGGGGTTCTGGCGGGTGCGTTCGCGCAGCGCGCGTACCTCGGGGGACTCCTCGACGATCTCCCGCAGCAGATCCTCCTCGTCCCGGGCGACCTTCAGGTTGTACTCAAGGCACCCGTCGAGTTCCTTGAGCCGCGCGCTGTAGCCGTCGTGCTGCTGTTCCAGCGCGGCGATCACCTGGTCGTCGTCGGGGCCGACCAGACCGAACCGCATCGGCAGCGCGGCACCATCGGTCAGCAGACTCTCCAGCACCGCCTGGTGCGCGACCAGGTCCCGCCGCTTGGCCCGCAGCTCCGCCGGTGCGTCACTGACGACGGCGCTCAGGCCCTCCGTCCCGACGACGCGCAGCTCCGATGGCGGCTCGCCGACACCGGCCAGGTTGTCGAGGCGCAGGGGATGCGCGGCACTGGTGATGGCGTAGATGTACGTGGACACGGGCTACTCCTCCCGCCGGCTTGAGCTGCGCCGGCTACTGGAAGCGGACTTGCGCGCCGGGCGCTCCTGCTTCTCCTCCGCATCGTCGTGGCCGCCCTGAAGGGACTCGCTGAACGCCTCCACGGCTCCGGACAGAGCACCCTTGGACTTTCCCTTGGCGCCCTTCTCGGTCATGTCACCGACGAGATCGGTGAGCTGGCTGGGCGCCTTGCGGCCGGATTCGAGATCCAGCCTGTTGCACGCCTCGGCGAACCGCAGATAGGTGTCGACACTCGCGACGACCACCCGTACGTCGATCTTGAGTATCTCGATTCCGACGAGCGAGACCCGGACGAAGGCGTCGATGACAAGGCCCCGGTCCAGAATCAGTTCCAGGACGTCGTACAGATTTCCCGAGCCGCCCCCGCTCGACGACCGTGTGCTTGCGCTTGACTGCTGAACAACACTCATGGTGAATCTCCCTTCCGAGGAAGTTCCGCTTTTCAGCGGCCTGCTGACCGGCCTGCTCTCAGCGGTCGATCTGCCCCTTTGCGTAACGGCGAATTCGCTCGTAGCCGACGAGGTTCCCCTGCAAGTCGAGCTGAACCCGGTAGGTGGCCATGACACTGGCGGTGTCAGGAATTTTCTCCAGCTCCACCACCTCGACGTCCGCGGACCAGCCGTCGTCGGACGCCTTCAGCGCGGATACCGAACTCGGTTCGCACTGCAGCAATTCAGCGAGCTGACCGGCAGCGCGCCGCATTGCCGTAGGAACATCGAGTCGCTCGCCGCTTTTACTGTCCTGGCTGTCCTTGCTGTCAGTCGTTGCCATCATCCCGCCTGTCGCGCGCCAAAGGATTTTGCGGGCTCCGATTGGAAGTCCGGTGAACCGCATGTGCGGTTGTAGAGCGCGTGCCCGTGAGTACGGAACGTATGCCTCTCCCCTGAGGCGCCCTTTTTCCGCTGTCCGCACAAGAGAAGATCCGGGGATTGGATCCGGTGCGAGTGCAGGTCACAGCGGTGGCTGACGGACAGAAACGCGGGCGGCTATTGGCCGCATCCGTCTGATCCCGCTCACCGGGGGCAGCCGAAGAGCATGAACCCTTCCACGTCCCTTGCACTCACCCCCTCCTCCTCACTCGGGCTGATCGCGGTCGGGGTGCTCGTCGTCGTGATCCTGATCGCCGCGGTCGTCATCGGGAGCCGCCGGACCGCACGGGCGACGACATCGGCCGAAGCCCATGCCCGTACGGAGGGACGGGCACGCGACGCGCACCAGCGGGGCGAGACATGGCAGACGATCGACGACGACCCGGAGCAGGGAAACCCGCATCGCTGATCCGCCCCTCCCCTGGGACGGCCGCCGGTGCCTGCGACTCCGGCGTTCGGCCGCATTCCGTTTCCCCGCTCACCCTGGGGGTACGAGCCGTTTGACCGAAATTCGGTGAAATTCACACTAAGTACCACCTCTAAGCCCAGCGAAAAGAGAGGTTCCCCCATGCTCACTGCCATCGCAGATGTACTGAGGTCCATCGGCGGAGCGATCGCCACCGTCGTGGCCCTGCCTTTCAAGGCTGTCGCGCGCCTCTTCGGTGGAGCCGCGGACAGCGCCCACGGTCGCCACTGACAGGCGCAAGGCGGCCACCGCACATCCCGCAGAGGAGAGACACGATGACCGCTGACAGCTCCCCCGTGGCCCGGCCGCCGGGCCCGGGCGACCGCCGCGACGCGGTCGCCGCACGTCTGACGGCTCTGGTCGAGAAGGGCGCCCTGGGGCTTCCGCTGCCCGGGGGCGGCCGCACCGCCGACCGCTTCCGGGCCCTGGCAGAGCTCGGGCGCGAGGATCTGACGCTGGCCCGGCTGGCCGAGGGCCATGTGGACGCGGTCGCCATCCGGTACGAGATCGAGGGAACGCGCCCCGACGACGGGGAGCGCTGGGGTGTGTGGGCGGCCCAGCCGCCCGGTCCCGGCCTCACTGCCACCCCGGACGGCAACCGATGGCGCCTCGACGGCGTCAAGCCCTACTGCTCGGGTGCGCACACCTGTACACACGCCCTGGTCACGGCGGACACCCCGGAGGGGCGCAGGCTCTTCTCCGTCCAGGTGACCGACGGGGGCGTGAGCCCGGTGGCGGGGACCTGGCAGGCCGTCGGGATGGACGCCAGTGACTCCCCGGACGTCTCCTTCTCGAACGTGCCGGCCGTCGCTGTCGGAGGGGTGGACGCCTACCTCAACAGGCCGGGTTTCGAGCACGGCGGTATCGGAGTCGCGGCGTGCTGGCTGGGCGGAGCACGCGCCGTGGCCGACACCCTGGTGGAGTCGGCGGCCCGGCGCCCTCCGGATGCTCACGCCGCGGCGCACATCGGCTCCGTCGACATGCTGATCAGCGCGGCGGAGACGGTGGTGGAGCGGGCCGCGGCGGACATCGACGCGGATCCGTCGGACATCTGCGGAGGTGCGCGGATCCGGGGTCTGCGGGTGCGCGCGTTCGTGGAGAAGGTCTGCTCCGAGGTCCTGCACCACGCAGGGCGCGCGACCGGCGCGGCCCCTCTCTGTCACGACACACGGCACGCCAGGGCGGTCGCCGACCTCACCGTCTACATCCGCCAGCACCACGCGGAACGCGACCTCGCCGCACTGGGGAGCCTGCTGGTTCCGGGCGAGGGGGAGCAGTGAATGCCGCACGGCGGACCGCTGCCGACGCCATCGACGCCCCCGGCACCCCCGAGGCCCGGTGGGCCGAGTGGGACGGCCTGCTCCGGCTCCCCGCCGCCGTACCGCCCCACGGGCCCGTCCTGGTCGTCGCCGCACACCCCGACGACGAGGTGCTGGGTTTCGGCGGTGCGATGGCCGGCCTCGCGGCCGATGGCGGCGACGTCCACCTCGTATCGGTCACCGACGGCGAGGGCTCCCACCCGCGCAGCTCCCTGGTCTCCCCCTCCCAGCTCGGCGCGATGAGGGAGACCGAACTCGAACAGGCGCTGGCGGACCTGGGGCTGCCTGATCTGCGGCCACGGCGCCTCCAGGTGCCCGACACCCGCGTCCACCAGTACGAGGACGATGTCGCGTCCGCCATCGCCGGGGCTCTGCGCGAAACCGGCGCCACGCTGTGTGCGGCGCCGTGGACGGGCGACCTCCACAGCGACCACGAGGCAGCGGGCCGGGCGGCCGTGACCGCCTGCCGGGCGGTCGGTGTGCCGCTGTGGCTCTATCCGGTCTGGATGTGGCACTGGGCCCGCCCCGGCGACGCGCGCGTCCCCTGGCAGGACGCCGCACGCCTCGTGCTGCAGCCCTCCGCCGCCACCCGCAAACAGCGCGCGATTCAGCGGTTCACCAGTCAGATCATGCCGCTGACCACGGGCGAGGGGGATGCGGCCATCCTTCCGCCCGAGGAACTCGCCCATCATCTGCGGCCGTTCGAGGTGGTCTTCCGATGAGTACGCCGGCCGCCTATTTCGACCGTATGTACGCGGGGGCCCACGACCCCTGGAGCCTCACCGAGCGGTGGTACGAGCAGCGCAAGTACGCCCTCACCGTCGCCTCGCTCCCGCGCCGCCGCTACCGCAGCGCCTTCGAACCCGGGTGCTCCGTGGGGGCTCTCACCACGCATCTCGCCGGGCGCTGCGACCGGCTACTGGCCACCGACCGGGTCCCGGCCGCCGTGAGGGCCGCCGCCGAGGCCACCCGCGACCAGCCGCATGTGGACGTCGGAGAGCTGACCATTCCCGACGAGTGGCCGCAGGACACCTTCGATCTGATCGTGCTGTCCGAACTCCTCTACTACTTCGACGACCGGACGCTGCGGGACGTCCTGACCCGTACCGTCGCCGGTCTCGAACCGGGCGGAACGCTCGTCACCGTGCACTGGAACCATCCGGTGGCCGAACACCGGCTCACCGGCACGGAACTCGCGCCGCTGCTCACATCCGTACCCGGTCTCACCACGCTCCTCGATGTACGTGACCCGGACTTCACGCTCCACGTCCTGGTCCGACAGCACCCGGACGGGCGGACGGCCCCCGGCCCCGCTGCCGCCGAGGGACTCGTGTGAACGCCCGTCCCGCCGCCTGCGCCGTCATCGTCCCGGCCCACAACGAAGCCGCCACCCTGCCCGCGACCCTGCGGAGCCTGAGGGCAGCCGCAGCTCACCCCTCGGTGTCCGGTGTCCCGCTGGTGACCGTGGTCGCGGCCGATGCCTGTACGGACGGTACGGCCGCTGTCGCACGGAGTCTGGGCGCGCGGGTGGTGGAGCTGGACCGGCGGAACGTCGGAGTGGCGCGCGCGGCGGCCGCCGCGGAGGCTCTCCGCCTGCTGGAACCGTACGAACGGGGCCTGTGGATCGCCACCACCGACGCCGATACCGTCGTACCCGAGGGGTGGCTGGCCCATCAGCTGCACCACGCCGGGCAGGGGTGGGAGTGCCTGGTGGGCACCGTGCGGCTGACGGCCCACCCCCTGCTGCATCCGGCCGTGGCGGCGGAACACGACGCGCGGTACTTCGCCGGCCGGCCCGCGGGCTCCGTCCGCTGGACCCATCCGCACGTCCATGGCGCCAACCTCGGTGTCACCGCGGGTGCCTACCGCGCTGCGGGCGGCTTCCCCCCGCTCGCCCACAGCGAGGACCGTGCCCTCGTCGCCGCGCTGCAACGGCAGCACCGCCGCATCCTGCGCACGGACCTGTGCCCCGTACTGACATCGGGCCGCCCGGACCACCGGGCCCCGCACGGACTGGGCGCCACCCTCAACGTCCTCGCCCGGCTCCCCGGCGGCGGCCCTCCCGACGGCGGGGCCTGACCGGCTCCCGCCGACGCGCGGACAGCGGGCGCGCGTGCGGACGGTGGACCCAGGCCGCACAGTGAAGGAGGAGCTGGCAGCCGTCCCGCAGGAGGCAGCAGGCGTGAGCGACAACGGCAACGGCAACGGCAACGGCAACGGCAACGGCAACGGCAAACTGTCCACATACCGGGGCAAACGTCACTTCGACCGTACCCGTGAGCCGCGCGGCCAGGGCACGGAGGCCGGCGAGAAGCCCGTCTTCGTGGTCCAGATCCACGACGCCTCGTCAATGCACTTCGACTTCCGTCTGGAGGTCGACGGAGTCCTCAAGTCCTGGTCCGTGCCGAAGGGTCCGTCAGCGGATGTGCACGACAAGCGACTCGCGGTGCCCACCGAGGACCATCCCATGGAGTACCGCACCTTCGAGGGCGTGATCGCCCACGGCGAGTACGGGGCGGGAACGGTCATCGTCTGGGACGAGGGCACCTACGAACCGCTGGCGGGCAGCACCGGGGACAAGGGCCGTACGTTCGCCGAGGCGCTGGAACACGGTCACGCGACCTTCCGCCTCGACGGGTCCAAACTGCACGGCGCCTACGCGCTCACCCGCTTCCGCGGAGGCGGTGACTCCGCGGAACGTGAGTCCTGGCTGCTGGTCAAGAAGAAGGACGCCCGTGCCGACGGCAGACCCGCCCCCGACCCGCAGCGGGCCCGTTCCGCGCTCAGCGGGCGCACCCTGGGGCAGGTCGCCGACGAGGAGCCGGAGACGGCCGTGGAGGACCTCGGGGCCACGGATGAATGACCTGCTCAGGGCCCTCCCCGATGACCAGCAGCGGCTGCTGGCCGTCGCGCCGGCCGCCCCTGAGTCGGCGGCCGATCCGATGCGCGCCGTCCTGACCGACCGCCGCGACTTCGGCCCGGGCTGGCTCTTCGAGCGCAAGCTCGACGGGATGCGGGCCCTGGCCACCCGCGACGAGGACCGGGTACGTCTGCTCTCCCGTACCGGCCGTACGATGCAGTCGGGGTTTCCGGAGATCACCGAGGCGCTCGCCGGGCAGTCGGCCGACGGTTTCACCGTCGACGGCGAGATCGTCGCATTCGCCCACGGCCGTACCGACTTCGCCCGCCTCCAGCAGCGTATGCAGCTCACCGATCCGCGCCGGGCACGGGCCAGCGGGGTCGCCGTGACCTACTACGTCTTCGACCTGCTCCGGCTGGACGGGATCGATCTGACCCGGCTCCCCCTGCGCACCCGGAAGTCCCTGCTGCGACGCGCGTTCGGCTTCCGGCCGCCCCTGCGCTTCACCCCGCACCGCAACGAGGGCGGACAGCAGCGGCTCGACGAGGCCTGCGGCCGGGGCTGGGAGGGGCTCATCGCCAAGCGCGCCGACAGCCGCTACCAGCGCCGGCGCTCCCCCGACTGGCTGAAGCTCAAGTGCGCCCACGGCCAGGAACTGGTGATCGGCGGCTTCACGGAGCCCGCCGGGGCACGCGACGGGTTCGGCGCTCTGCTCCTCGGCCACTACGACGACGGCAGCCTCATCTACGCGGGCAAGGTGGGAACCGGGTTCGACCACAGGGCCCTGACACAGCTCCGTACCCGGCTCGATGCGCTGGAGACCCGCACATCGCCGTTCCGCCCGGCCGTACGGGAACGCGGCGCCCACTGGGTCGAGCCCGTCCTCGTGGCGGAGGTCGGCTTCACCGAGTGGACCCGTGACGGAATGCTCCGCCACCCGCGCTTCCTGGGGCTCCGGCAGGACAAGGCCGCTACGGATGTCGTACGGGAACGACCGCAGAAGGGGTAGGGGAACAGCCATGGACGACGACACATACCGGGTCCGCGCCGGCCGGCGCACGGTCGCGGTGCACCGGCCGGACAAGGTGCTCTTCCCCGAGGACGGCGGTCTGACCAAGGCGGACCTCGCCGAGTACTACCGGCGGATCGCCCGGTACATGGTGCCCGAGCTCAAGAGGCGGCCGCTGATGCTGGAACGCCACCCCGAGGGGATCGCCGAGCAGCCGCACTTCATGCAGAAGGACACACCGGACCACTATCCGGACTGGCTGCACACCGCCGAGGTCGCCAAGGAGGGCGGCACCGTCCGGCACACCGTCTGCGACGACGCAGCGACCCTGGTCTTCCTCGCCGACCAGGCCTGTGTGACCTTCCACCGCTGGCTGTCGACCACCGCGCATCCGGACCGGCCGGACCGGCTGGTCCTCGACCTGGACCCGCCGGGAAACGACTTCGAGGCGGTGCGCCACGCCGCTCGCCTGGCGAAGGAGCTGCTGGACGAGGTGGAGCTTCCCTCCATGCTCATGACCACCGGCTCCAGAGGGCTGCATGTGACGGTCCCGCTCGACGGGCGCACGGACTTCGACGGCTGCCGTGCCTTCGCCAGGGAGCTGGCCGACATCCTCGCGGCCCGCGACCCCGGCCGGCTCACCACCGCCGTACGCAAGGACGCGCGTGGCGGCCGCCTCTACCTGGATGTCCAGCGCAACGCCTACGCCCAGACCGCGGTCGCCCCGTGGTCGGTACGGGCCCTGCCGGGCGGGCCGGTCGCCGTACCGCTGCCCTGGGACCGCCTCGATGACCCCGGACTGACCTCCCGGAGCTGGTCGTTGCGCGATGTGGACGCCGTCGTGGACCTCGCCCGGTCCAAGCCCTGGACGGGTCTTGGCCGCGGGCGCTCCGTCGTGGCGGCGCGGCGGAGGCTGGACAGGCTGCGCTGACCGGCGTCCGGGTCACGGCATGCGGCCGGCGGCGGCGCCGAACGGGCTCTGGTCGAGCCGGGAGAGCAGATCGGCGGGGTCCCGGTAGACATGTGCCGCCCCGGCCCGCTCCAGGTCGGCCTGCGGGATACCGCCGCACAGCAGCGCGACGGCCGGAACCCCGGCCCGCGACGCGGCCTCCATGTCCCAGACCGTGTCCCCGACGAACACCGCCCGGGAAGCGGGGACTCCGGCGAGTTCCAGCGCGTGCCGGACCGGCTCGGGGGCCGGTTTCCCCTCGGACACGTCGTCGGAGCTTGCTGTGTCCGAGAGGGCGTCGTCGGCGTCGATGGCGCGCCGCAGGGCATCCAGTTCGGGACCGCTCGCCGAGGTGGCCAGCACGATGTGCCAGCCCTGTCCGGCCAGAGTGCGCAGCAGTTCGCCCGCCGAGCGGAACGCGGGCAGCCGCTCGAAGTAGGTGCCGAGCAGCGAGGTGTGGGCCGCGCTGATGCGGGCGTCCTGGTCCCGGTCCCGGCCCTTGCCGAGCAGGTGCTCCAGCAGGTCACCGGAGCCGAGCCCGACCGCCCGGTGGATGGCGGGCATCGGGACGGTGTGACCGGCCTGGCGCAGCGCCTCCCACCACGTCACCACATGCAGGTGGTTGGTGTCGACGAGGGTGCCGTCCACATCGAAGAGTGCTGCGCGCTCCATATGACGTCCTGCTCTCTGCGGCCCCGACGCGTTGGCTCAGGGGATCGGTCTCAGCGGTCGGCTGCCGTGCGCGGCCGCATACCCTCTGCGCCTGCCCCGGCGCACCTCACACACTCCGTCGGCGGGCACCCCGCGGCAATCGGAGCGCCGCCCGTCGGGCGGCGTCACCGGACGCGGCATTCGGGCGAAGTGCCGGAGCGCCAGCGGTGGCGGCGCCCGGCCCCCGTGGCCATAGTCGTGCGTGGTGTGCCCGCCCGGACTCGGTCGCCGCGCTGTGTGAACGCCGCCGCCCCGGGCAGGCCCCGCACATGAGCACACGAGCCGCGGCACCGGAGGGGTGATCCGTCCCGTACGGTGCCGGTCGCAGGAGGAGAGGTCGGTTGTGAACAACCGCAAGACGATGGAGGCCCTGCTCGCGGAGCACGGCAGGACGTTCGCCGACGAGGCGGGCATCCGGCTGCGGGACACCCCGCAGCCCCTGTATCAGCTGCTGGTGCTCAGCAACCTCCTGAGCGCACGGATCAGGGCGTCCGTCGCCGTGGCGGCCGCGCGGGCGCTCTTCGCGGACGGCATGCGCACACCGCGCCATATGCTCGAAGCGACCTGGCAGCAGCGCGTCGACGCCCTCGGTGAGGGCGGCTACCGCCGCTACGACGAGAGGACCGCCACCCAGCTCGGCGAAGGGGCGGAGCTGCTGCTCGACACGTACGGCGGCGACCTGCGGCGGCTGCGCAAGTCGGCCGACGGCGATCTCGGCGCGCTGCGCGACGGCCTGCGCCGGACCCCCGGCATCGGCCCGGCAGGCGCCGACATCTTCCTGCGCGAGGCGCAGGAGCTGTGGCCGGAGACGGCGCCCTACCTGGACAAGAAGGCACTGCAGGGCGCGGAGCAGCTGGGTCTGCCGTCGTCACCGGCGAAACTGGCGGAGCTGGCGGAGCAGGCGGGGCCGGAGGATCGCCGCGGCCCTGCGGTGCTGGCGGCGGCGCTGGTCCGCGCCTCGCTGGACAAGGACGTCGTGGCGGACGTCCGGTCGCACGCCTGACCGCGGCACGGTCGCGCGGCGAGGCCAGGAGCACGGTCACGCGGCGAAGCCGGGAATACGGTCGCGCACCGCGGCCGGCACACCGGCGTGCGCCCGGCCGGTACGGGTGGACGCTGCCAGGGGGACGGCCGCGGGCGGCCGGTCCCCGCGGTCAGCTCTCCCGTACGGTCGTACGGTTCAGCGGGAGGTGGACCGTCTCCCGCAGGGCGAAGACGACCACCAGGGCCGAGACCGCCGCCAGCACCATCAGGTAGTAGCCCGGCGCGAGCGGTGTACCCAGCAGGGAGACCAGCCAGGTGGCGGCGAACGGGGCGGTGCCGCCGAACAGGACGTACGCCGCCGTGTACCCCATGGCCGAGCCGCTGGAGCGCAGCTGGCCGGGGAACATCTCGACCATGGCCGGGACGTTCGACGTGCCGATGACCGCCACCAGCACGGCGAGTACGGACGCCCCCACGACGGCACCCGGCAGGCCGGTGCCGATCAGCCAGAAGGCCGGAAGCGTGGTGACGACGAACCCCAGACACGCCACGAGCAGCATCGGTTTGCGCCCCCAGCGGTCGCTGGCGGCGGCTGTCAGCGGACAGGCCAGGCAGTAGGCGAGCATGGCTATGACACTGGTGAGCATCGCGTCCGACTTGCTGTAGCCGACCTCCTCGGACATGTACGAGATGAGGTAGCTGCTCATCAGGTAGTAGCCGACCGCGTTGGTGATGCTGTAGCCGAAGAGCGTCAGCACCTGCCGGCGGCAGATCCGCAGCGCATCACGGAGGGGCGCCTTACGGACCGTGTCGTTCCGCTCCATCGACCGGAAGACCGGGGTGTCCTCCAGCCGGCTGCGCAGATACAGCCCGATCAGTCCGAGCGGTCCGGCGAGCAGGAAGGGCAGCCGCCAGCCCCAGCTGTCCAGGGCGCTCTCGCTGAGCGAGTCGATGATCAGCAGCCCGGCCAGGGAGCCGGCCACCGATGCGACGCCGACGGTCAGCGGTACGGCACTCGCGTACCGGGCCCGGCGGCCGTCCGGCGCGTACTCCATGATGAAGGAGGAGGCGCCGGTGTACTCACCGCCGGTCGAGAACCCCTGCACCGCGCGGAAGAGCAGCAGGAGCAGCGGGGCCAGGATCCCCACGGACCGGTAACCGGGCAGCAGGCCGATGAGGAAGGTCGAACCGCTCATGCAGAGCACGCTCAGGGCGAGCATCCGGTTGCGGCCGATCCGGTCTCCGTAGCGCCCGAAGAAGGCGGCGCCCAGCGGCCGGGCGATGAACCCGGCCGCGAAGATCGCCCAGGTGGCCATCAGCGCGGCCGACTTGTCGTACTGCGGGAAGAACAGACCGGCGATGGTCGCCGACATGACGGCGTAGGCGCCGGAGTCGAACCACTCGACGAAGTTGCCGATGGCCGTGGCGGCGGTCACCCTGCGCCGCGTCGCCCGCGCGGCCGGCCCCTGCGTCCCGCCGGGCGGACCGCACTCGGCGGCCGTACCCGGTGCCGGTGCCTGATGCATCGTCATGGCGCCATCCTCCTTCTTCTCGGGTCGGGTCACCCGGCGGACGCCGCTGTGTCGGCCCGGCGGCCGGAATCACTGTCCAGGTCCCGCAGACGGGCCCGTTGGACCTTCCCCGTCGCCGAACGCGGCAGACGGTCGACGAACTCGATCCGGCGGGGGTAGGCGAACCGTGAATAGCTGTCGCGGACATGCTCCGTGATCTCCCGCGCCAGGCCGGGGCTCGCCGCGTGGCCGTCGGCCAGTTCGATCCACGCCTTCACCGCCTGGCCGCGCACCGGGTCGGGGACGCCCGCCACACCGGCGTCGGACACGGCGGGGTGGTTCCGGAGGGCGGCCTCGACCTCGTAGGGGCCCACCCGGTAGCCGGAGGTCTTGATGACGTCGTCGGTGCGGCCCAGGAACCAGAAGTAGCCGTCCTCGTCCTGGTGCGCCTGGTCCTTGGTGCGGTACCACTCGCCGCCGAAGGCGGTGGCGCTCGCCTCCGGCCGGTTCCAGTAGCCGAGCGGGTACTGCGGGTTGGAGCGGGCCCGCAGGGCTATCTCACCGGTCTCGCCGAGCGGGACCTCGTTGCCGTCCGGATCCAGCAGCGCGACCTGCCAACCGGGCAGCGGGCGCCCCATGGAGCCGGGCTTGACGGGGACACCGGGGAAGTTGCCGAGCAGCGGATACGACTCGGTGGAACCGTAGTAGTCGAGGAGCGTCACTCCGAACTGGTCCTCGAACCAGTCGATGAGGTCGGACGTGAGGGGCTCGTTGGAGCTGCACACCACCCGCAGCGCCTGCGGGTGGCGCCGGCCCGCGTCGGGGACGTCCTGCATCATCTTGCGCAGGAGTGTGGGGTTCACGAGTGCGGTGGTGACCTTGTTGCGGGACATGCCGGAGAGTAGCGCGGCCGCGTCGAAGCCCGCCGCGGGGCGGTGCACGTAGTGGACGGCGCCCGCCCGCAGCGGTCCCATCAGCTTGGCCATGGACCAGGCCCAGTCCCCCGCTCCGTAGAACACGTCGCCGATGGTCAGACCGTGGCAGAAGTGGAACTCGTTGTGGCCGAGCAGGGTCCGGTGGGCGTGCACGATCCCCTTGGCGGCGCCGGTCGTGCCGGACGTGTAGAAGATCAGCGCGGGGTCGTCGGCCGCCGTGTCCGCAGTCTCGAACTCCGGGGGGAGCGCGCCGATCGCGGGATCGTCGATGTCGACCAGGGTGCCGGCGAAGTCCCCGGCCCGGCCGACGGCGTCCGCCTCGGTGATCAGGACCTCGGTGCCGGAGTCGGCCAGCCGGTAGCGGATGGGGTCGTCGGCCCACAGCAGGGACATGGTGACCAGCACCGCCCCCGTACGCAGCACCCCGAGGTAGGTGGCGGGTGTGTCGGGGCGCTGCGGCAGCAGAACCGCCACCCGGTCGCCCTTGCGGACCCCGATGCGGTGCAGATGGGCGGCCACCTGGCGGGAGCGGTCCTGGACCTGCTTCCAGGTCACCTCGTCGCGGCGGCCGGTGTGGTCCTCGTAGATGAGGGCGAGCCGGTCGCCGGGGTGACGGTCGGCGACATCGGCGGCCATGTTGTAGCGGGCGGGGACGTCCCACCGGTGGGCGTCGAGCAGACCGCGGTACACACGGTCGCCCTCGGCGAGCGCACCGGGCGGCGGCGTGACATGGGTGGTCATGCGGGGTCGTTCCTCTCTTCGGTACGGGACGGGACGGGGGTACGGGGTGGGGCCTGGGTACGGGGAGGTTCGCCGGTACGCGTCGGGACAGGGGTGCGGGGTGGGTCCCGGGTACGGAAGGTTCCTCGGTACGGAGCGGGTCCCGGTACCAAGCTGGTCCCCGTACGGAGCGGGTCCCCGTACGGTGCGGGTGTCAGCGGCGCCTGCCTGCCAGGAAGGCGGCCATCTCGCGCTGCGGCTCCCCCGTCGCGTAGGCCGCGACGTGCACCTTCTTGGCGGCGCTGATCGACTCGTCGAGGGCGGCTTCGTCGAGCTCCCGGATCCGGCCCTTGGTGAGGGCCACCGCGCCCGGCGGCAGTTCGGCGAGGCGGGCCGCCTCGGCGCGGGCCTCCGTCTTCACGGCCTCGCTCGCGGCGGCGGCGTCGGCGTCGCCGACCTCCACCAGCCGGGTGAGCAGGCCGAGCCGGTGCGCCTCGACGCCGTCGACCAGCCGGCCGGTGAGGGCGAACTCCGTGGTCTTCGCCCGGCCGAGGATGTCCCACATGGCCCAGATGCCGGTGATGCTGGGGATGCCGGAGAGCACCTCGGGCTGGCCCATCCTGATGCCGCCGTGCCCGATCCGCAGATCGGCGAGCAGGGCGTACTGGAAGCCGGAGCCCGCGGCCACTCCGTTGACGGCGGCGACGGTCGGCTTGTCGAGATTGCGCACGGCCCGGTAGAGCCGTCCGAAGTCGTCGATCCACTCCTCGGCGGCCGCGTGGTCCCCGGGGGTGATGGCCGCGGTCTCGCTGAGGTCCTGTCCGGCGCAGAAGGCGCTCCCGGAGCCGGTGAGCACGACGGCGCGGCAGTCCCGGTCGGCGCCGAAGTCGCCGAGCGCGGCCACCAGAGCCGCGCGCACCCCGGCGGTCCAGGCGTTGAGCTTGGCGGGCCGGTCGAGGGCCACCTCACCGACGTAGGCGCCGTCCTGGCCGTCACCGGTGAGCGGGTGCCGGGTGACGAGAACGCCGTGCTGGTCGCCGTGGTGGTCGGTACCGGTCTGCGTCATGAGAGTCCCTTTCTTCGTGCGGCGCGCGCCCCGGCGTGCGGAGGCGTGGTGCGCCGTCGCTCTCCCCGGCGCGCGGCGGCACAGCCCGTCGAGGGGCCGTACGACCAGGGAGTGTTCCGTTCGGCACGCCCCGTGATCCGGGGCGTCCGTGGCAGTCATGCAAGCAGCCGGAGGCTTCCGGGGGCCAAGACCAATAACGACTTCCGTCGATATCGCAGCGATATGGTCCTGCCATGGAGCTACGCCATCTGCACTATTTCGCCGTGCTGGCCGAGGAACTGCACTTCGGCAGGGCCGCGAGCCGCCTGCACATGGCCCAGCCGCCGCTCTCCCAGCGCATCCGCGACCTGGAACGCGAGCTGGGGGTCCAGCTGTTCGACAGGTCCCGGCCCCGTGTGCGGCTCACCGAGGCGGGTGCCCTCCTCCTGGAGCACGTACGGCCGGTGCTCTCCGGGGTGGCCACCGCACGCGAGGCCATGCGCCGGATCAGGCCGGGCGAGGCGGGGGTACTGCGGGCCGGGTTCCCGCCCGACACCCATCCGGTGGCGCTGCCGACCCTGACGGCCGCCTTCTCCGAGCGCGTGCCCGACGTCCTGCTCGACCTGCACGAGCTGACCACCGACGAACAGCTCTCACGGCTGAGGTCGGACCGGCTGGACGTGGCGGTGGTCCGGCACCCTGCCGACACGGTGGGGCTCGAATCGGGTCCGGTGGCCCGGCGCGAGCTGGGCGTGGTGTTGCCGGCCGCACATCCGGCCGCGGCCGGGCCCGGAGTGCCGGTACGGCTCAGGGACCTCGACGGGTCCCCGCTGATCATCTTTCCGCGGGAGATGGCGCCCGGTCTCTACGACCACATGCTCGCCGTCTGCCGGGACGAGGGGTTTCTGCCCGGTGCGATCCGGCATGCGCGCAACCCGGGGTTCGTCCACGGGCTGGTGCTGGCAGGACGCGGTATCCATCTGAACGAGAGCCCGGCCACACAGCTGCCCGACGGCCTGATCTGGCGGCCGGTCACCAGCCGGGCGCTGGCCTGGCTGACCTCGGTGGTGTGGGTCGCGCAGCGGCACAACGAGGCGGTGGCGGCCTTCACCGAGGCGGTCACGGAAGGGCTGGCCGCCACCGGGCACCGGATCGGCACGGCGGACGGCACCCCGCCCATCGGCCCGACGCCGTGACCCCGCTCCCCCGCGCCGGAGCGCGCGCCCCCGTACGTAAAGGCAGGTCGGGGGCGCCCGCCTCTGTACGTGGGCACACCGGGGGCGCCCGCCGTAAGCGGTCAGCGCCGGGTCAGCGCAGCCCCACCATCAGGGCGTCGCTGGGCGAGCACCACGCCTGCCGTGCCTCGGCGAAGCCCTGTTCGCGCAGGGTCTCGGCGTGCCAGCGCGCGGTGGTCGGCCGGTCGGTGGGTGTCTTCGCGGCGACCGGGTTCCGGGGGTCACCGAAGCGTTCGAAGCGGCGCCGCGCGGCCTCGCCGAGCCCGGGGTCCTCCGCCGCCTCGCTCCACCAGGCGGCCCAGTCGAGCGCTCCGCCCGACCGCTCCCGTTCCTTGCGCGCGGTGTGGAAGGCGTGCGCCGCGGCGTTGATGCGCGGCGCCGACTCGTCCACCATGTGATCGGCGTTCAGGAACACACCGCCCTCCCGCAGCAGACCGGCCACATGTCCGTACAGCGCCCGCAGCGGATCGGTGTCCAGCCAGTGCAGCGCGGTCGCGGTCAGCACGGCATCGTAGGAGCGATGGGGCAGCGCGTCCGTCCACCCGGGGTCCGTGAGGTCGGCCGTCACGAATCCCACCCGCCCGTCCCCGGCGAAGTGGCCGCGGGCGATGGTCATCAGCACCGGGTCGAGATCGACGCCGGTGCTGCGCGCCCCGGGGAAGCGCTTCAGCACCCGGTCGGTGATGCTTCCCGTTCCACAGGCCAGGTCGAGCACCACGGGCTCGGGGCCCACCAGAGCCTCGACCATGTCGAGCATCACCCGGAACCGCTCCTCGCGGTCCGGCATGTACCACTCCTGCTGGCGGTCCCAACTGTCCTGCCACGCCTGCCAGTCCGTCCCGGCGGTCGTCTCCGTCATGAGCTGCTTCTCTCCTTCGTTTGTACGCACGTGCGGCGGTGGCAGGAGCGGGACCCGGCCGGCCGCGTGCACACGTTTGCGTGCCTGCGCGCCTCCGTCACGGGGTGTCCGGTACGGAAGCGGGGTCTCCGGCGCCCAGCCGCTCGGCCCTGACCAGCAGCCGTGCGGTCTCCGATGCCGGCGCGTCCAGGACCTCTGCGGGGGTGCCTTCTTCGGCGGTCCGGCCGTTGTCGAGGACGAGGACCCGGTCGGCCACCGTGCGCAGCAGGCCGAGATCGTGACCGATCCACAGGACGGCCGTGCCCTCCTCCTGCCGCAGACGGGCCACCTCGGCCAGCACGAGACCGGTGGCCACGTCGTCGAGGGCCGTCGTGATCTCGTCGCACACCAGGACATCGGGGCCCGCCAGCACCGCGCGGGCGAACGCGGCGCGCTGGAGCTCTCCCCCCGACAGCGACTCCGGCAGCCGCCGGGCCGTGCTCCCGTCGACCCCCAGCCGGGACAGCAGCCCCGCGGCCTCCTCCTCGGCCAGTTCCGCGGAGCGGTCCCGGAGTCTGACCGCGGTACGCGCCACCTGTTCCAGCACGGTGCGGCGTTCGTCGAACGAACCCCGGACCTCCTGCCACACGTACTGCACCCGTCTCTTCTGCGGCCGGGTGCGCCGACGGAGCACCGGAAGTTCCGTGCCCTCCAGGAGGATCCGGCCGCCGTGCCGCTCATGGAGCCCGGCGACACAGCGGGCCAGCGTGGTCTTCCCGCTCCCCGAAGGCCCGGCCACCGCGACACAGCCGCCCCGCGGCAGCGACAGGGAGAGACCGTGCAGCACCACGTCGCGGCCACCGGGACGCAGCCAGGCGGTCAGATCCCGTACGGCGATGACCGGGGCGACGACCGGATCGTCCTGCGGCCCCTCCCCCGCGTCAGGTACGGCGGATCCGGTCCGGGCGGGCAGCAGTCCCTCCGGGCTGCCCTCACCGGTGACCCGGCCGTCCTCCAGCAGGACCACCCGGTCGGCCAGTGCGCGCACCATGTCGTGGTCGTGGCTCAGCAGCAGGATCGCCATGCCCGCCTGGGCGAGTGCGGCGAGTTCACGGGCCAGGCCCATCCGCGTCACGGTGTCCAGGCCGGTACCTGGCTCGTCCAGGACCAGCGCCCTGGGGCCGCAGGCCAGGACCTGGGCCAGGGCGACACGCTGCCGCTGGCCGCCCGAGAACTGGTGGGGGAAGCGCCGCAGCGCCGTCTCCGGCGGCAGCTGCGCGGCGCGCAGAGCCGCAGCCGCCCGCTCCCGGGCGCCCCGGCCGGCCGGGGCGCCCGGTGCGGACGAGCGGTGCAGCCGGGCCAGTTCGGTCAGTACGGCGCCGGTACGGCGGGCCGGGTTGAGCGCGCTGCCCGGGTGCTGCGGCATATAGGCGACCGTCCCGCCCCGCAGAGCGGCTGCCTCACGGGTGACTCCGTCCCCGTCCACCACGGTGGTCCCCGCCACCCGTACCTGCCCGCTCAGCCGCACGCCGGGCGCCGCGTCGCCGAGCAGGGCGAGAGCCGCCGTGGTCTTGCCGCTCCCGGACGGTCCGACGAGGGCGGTCACGCCCCCCGCCGGTACGTCCAGATCCACCCCCCGCAGCAGCGCTGACGTACCGGCCCACGCGGTCAGGCCGCGTACCTCGATCACAGCCATCAGAGTGCGGCCTCCTCGGGGCCGTCGGTGCGTTCCCGGCGTACAGGGCTCCCGGAAGCGTCGGTCCGCGCCCGGGCCGTGGGGCCGCCGGCCCTCCCCCGGCCCGGGGCGGCGGACCGGCGGAGCAGTCGGTCGGCCAGCAGATTGAGCCCGACCGTGAACATGACGAGCATGGCCGCGGGTGCGCACACCGCCCAGGGCTGCAGCAGCAGGGCCTCCCTGCTCCCGGCGATCGTGACGGCCCAGTCGGGCGAAGTGGGTTCCATACCGAGCCCGAGGAAGTTCGCGGCGGCGACGGTGAACACCGCCGTGGTGACCCGGGTACCGATATCGGCGGCCGCCACCGGCAGGACCGCCCGTCCGATGTGGCCGAACAGGATCCGGGGCCTGGACTCGCCCTGCATCCGCAGCGCTTCGGCCACGGGGCTGCTGGCCGCGTCGAGCCCCGCCGCCCGCACCAGCCGGGCCACCGCGGGTACGTTGATCGCGGCCACCGCCAGGGCGATGGCCGTGGCCTGGCCGCGCCAGCCCACACCGATGACGCTGATGATCAGCAGGGAAGGCACCGGCAGCAGCAACTCCACCGGCCTCAGCAGGAGTTCGTCGAGCCATCGGTGCCGGGTGGCCGCCGCGGCGAGACCCAGCGTCCCGCCCACGGCGTAGGCGAGCCCGACCGCGAGGCAGGCCACACCGAGCGCGCTGGGGCCGCCGCGCAGCAGCAGTCCGAGTACGTCGCGCCCCATCCCGTCGGTGCCCAGCGGATGCCCGCCCCCCGCCGCGTACGGTGCTCCTCCCGCGGCCGGGGTGACCACCGGGGCCAGCAGCGGCCCCACCACCGCGACCAGCACGGGGATCGCCAGGAGCAGAGCGGCGCCCGCGATCGGCAGGGAGCCGCCGGGACGCGTCGCCGGGCTCACCTGAGCACCTCCGTACGCGGAGCCAGCCGGTGGGAGACCAGGTCGGCCGCGATGTTGAGCGCCATGGCCACGGCCGCCAGCAGCAGCGTCAGCGCCTGCACCGTCGGCACGTCCCGGCTCTGCACCGCGTCGATCAGGGCGGTCGCCGAGCCGGGGATCGCGAAGACGGCCTCGACGATGAGGACACCGCCCAGCAACTGGTCGCCGGTCCGCGCCAGTTCCTGGACTCCGGGCACCGCGGCGTTGGGCAGTACATGCCGCAGGACCAGCCGCACCCGCGGCACGCCCAGCCGCCGCGCCTGGGCCGTGTAGTCGGCGCGCAGCGCCGCTATGGTGCCCGCACGTATCTGCCGGGACAGCAGACAGACGGTCCTGGCGAGGAGCACGGCGACGGGCAGGACGAGCAGGGCCGGCCGGGTCAGCAGATCACCGGCGCCGACATCCACCCAGGTGGAGGGCAGCAAGCCCAGCCGGAGGGAGAACACCGCGACCAGACAGAGGGCCAGTACGAAGTCCGGTACGGAGTTGAGGGCGACCATGACGGCCGAGAGCGCCTGGTCCAGCCGGCCGCCCTCCCGGAGCCCCATCACCAGGCCGAGGAGCATGGCGAGCGGTACGAGGACGGCGACCGTGACGGCGGCGAGTACCGCGGTGGCACCGAGGGAGCCCGTGATGATGTCGGCCACCGGGCCCCGGCTGACCAGGGAGGTGCCCGGGTCCCCGGAGAGCAGCGACCCGGCCCAGTCGGCGAACCGGTCGAGCAGCGGCCGGTCGAGCCCCAACTGCTCACGCAGATGGGCCACTTGATCCAGACCGGCCTGCTCGTTGAACTCGACTTCCGCCGCGTCGCCGGGAAGCAGCGAGGTCAGCAGGAAGACGAGGACGGCCAGCAGCCCCAGCTGGACGACGGCGAGCGATACCCGCCGCAGGGTGTAGCGCAGCACGTTCAGGCCAGCCACACGTTGTCGAACCGCGCCCAGTCGACCGTGTTGGGCGGCATGGCCTTCACACCGTGCAGACGGGTGGAGACGGCGTTGAGCCAGTCGGAGTGCCCCCACAGCACCAGGCCGCCCTTGTCCCGCACCGTGCGCAGCGCGGCGCCGTACCGCGCGGTCCGCTTCTTCTCGTCGGTGGTGGCCTGGGCCCGCGCGAAGTCCTGGTCGAAGTCCTTGTGATGCCAGGCCGTGGTGTTCTGCGGTGCGCCGTCGAGCAGCCGCTCGCTGATGTACGTGGGAATGGGCATCGCCCCGCAGCGATGGCTTCCGGCCATGCCGGTGCCGAGCAGGTCGGTGAAGTAGCTCTCGGGAGGTCCGGTGGTGACGTCGATCCGCAGACCGGCCTCCCCGGCCTGTTCGGCGAAGAGGTGCGCCGCGTCGATGAACCCGTCGGCGGCTGTCGAGGTGTAGAACGCGATGCGTTTGTTGAGCGCCCCGGAGCGGCGCAGCAGCCGGCGGGCCTCCGCGACGTCACGCTCGCGCTGCGGTACGCCATCGGGGTAGTACTCGTACCCCTTGCCGTACATGTCGTTGCCGATGTCGCCGCGTCCGCCGAGGACCACGTCAACCAGGCGCTTCCGGTCGGTGAGCAGTTTCACCGCCATCGCCGCTTCGGGGTCGTCGAAGGGCGGCCGGTCGGTCTTCAGCACGAATCCGACGGCGCCGCTGCGCGGAGCCGAGACGATCCGCACCCGGGAATTGGCCCTGACCAGCCGGGCGAAGGTGGGTGTCATCTCATGTGCGTACTCCACCTCGCCAGCCTGCACGGCGTTGGCCCGTGCCTCGGTGGCCGCGGAGAGGATGTGCACCTCGTCCACGTGCGCGGGGCCGGCCCAGTGGTCGTCGAACCGGCGGGCGGCGAAGGAGCGGCCGGCGGTGAAGGAGCGGTAGCGGAAGGGGCCGGTGCCGACCGGCCGGGACGGGTCGCGGTAGCCGTTCCGTACGACGGCGGTCCCGGTCATCGCGAGGAGCGAGGGGAGTTCCGCGTTCGGCCGCTTGAGCGTGATCTCCACCGTGTGCTTGCCGACCGCCCGGCACCGCTTCAGGTCGATGACCGAGAGCGAGCCCTTCGCCAGATGGTCGGCTGCGCCGGGGTCGAGGATGCGGGAGAGGCTGAAGAGCACGTCGTCGGGGTCGAGTGTGTGGCCGTCGTGGAAGGTGGCCTGCCGCAGGGTGAAGCGCCAGACCGTGCCATCGGCGTTCGTCTCCCAGCTGCGGGCGAGCCGGGGCACGGGACGCAGCGTCGCGTCGAGATCCACCAGCTTGTCGAAGACCGCTTTGTGCCGGGCTATGTCCACGAACTGGCGTTGCGCGTGGGGGTCCATCGTCTCCTTGGCCCCTGCCCCGGGAAACACGGCCCGCAGAGTGCCGCCCCTGCTCGGCGGGGCGGAATCCGAACCCCCGGAAGGCCCGCAGGAACTGAGCAGTACCGCACCCGCGGCTCCGGCCAGTCCGAGAAACCCACGGCGGGTGCTGTCGACGGGCACGCTGTGACTCACCTCTTCATAGAAATCCATCCCGCCCTCTTGCATATGAATCGCAAGTGCATAGGAGAGGCAATTAGATGACCATGGGGACCGCGGAGCTGTCAAAGCGCCGTCTGCGGTGAGCATCTGGCGGCGCATCCGCCGGGAGATGCAAAGAGCGCGGTACGGGCCCACCATGGAGGTATGGCTGACGTCATTACTCCTCCCGGCCGGACTCCTCACGGCAAGGTCCCGCCCGAGGAGACCCCACCTGCCGAAGGCTGCATCGCCGAAGCCCACGAAGAGCGTCCCGACGGCGGTATGTGGGAGCACCCGCGCCTGTGGGCCGGGCTCATCCTGCTGGGGGCGCTGCTCTTCTCCGCCTTCTTCATCGCGCGGATCTTCTCGGCCTGAGCGGCCCGGCGCGGAGGCGCCCAGGCGGGCCGTCGGGCAGAGCGACCGGCCGGGCGGCCGGCGGAGCGCGGGTGTCATCCGCGTCAACGTGTCCGCCGAGCCCGCCGGGCCTCAGCGCCGTGCGGCCGGTCCGCCGCCTTCCCCCAGGAGTTGTTCCAGCCGGTCGAACCGCTCGTGCAGAGCCCTAACCTCGGCGGAGGCGTCCTCCCGGCCCACGTGCTCGGCGTGCTTGAGGGTTCCGCCGAGCTGACGCAGGCTGCGGGCGGCGCCGCTGACGAACCAGGTCGCGAGGGCCGCTGTCACGATGCCGAACAGGGCGATCCCGGCGAACATCACCACGCAGGCGATGACACGCCCCCACGCCGTCACCGGATACATGTCCCCGTACCCGACGGTGGTCGCCGTCTCGATGGACCACCAGACCGCGAGCGGGAACGAGGTGATGGTCGCACGGGGCGCCGACGCCTCGGCCCGCACGACCAGCCACGCCCCGCAGAGCAGCACAACCGCCGTGATCAACGCGGCCCACAGCGACGCCCGTACGTGGAGCCGGCGCTGCTGCGCCCTCAGCAGCCACCTCAGCAGGGTGGAGACGAAGACCGGCGGCATGGACGCACCTCGCTCGGGGGTGGGCGAACATTCGCCATGAACGTACTCGCGGTCGCCCGCGGCGTCCGGGACGGCCCGCGGTGCGCGCGTCGCACCGCCCGGGGCCGACAGCCGCACGCCGACACCGCCGCGCGACTGCACGTCCGCCGTCCACC